>DRNA01000456.1 GCA_011322365.1 Aeromonadales bacterium
GATATTTTTGTCATCCCGACCTTGTGGAGGGATCTTAAGGCTTCAAGCTCCCTCCACAAGGTCGGGATGACAGAGAAGCTATGAAGCAACTACCTGATTTAAATACATCAGCATGTAAATTTTTGAATTATCATCGCGGTTAAAATTACTTCTACACTTCTACATAGCTGTTATTTCTTCTAGTCCCACTTCCACATTGATAACAGGTTTATAATCCAGTTCTTTTCGTGCTTTATTGATATTAATGGTGCATTCTCTACGGGTAATATCAATGGCAAAACGGCTCAATGGCGGATCGGATTTCAGGGGTAACAACTTCCAGCTAAATTCTGTTATTCGGGCGATAAGACTAATCAACCAGCCAGGGGCACTTTTGTCCGGCACTGTGATATTTTGTGTTTGGATTAATGCCGTTAGAAATTCTTTAATGGTCATAATTTCATCATCGGTAATAAAGTAGGCCTGTCCACCTGTGCCTTTGGTTAAGGCGAGTTCAATGCCATGCACCAGGTTATGAATATTGGTGGTGACGGTTTTATTTTTACCACCATCGAGCCAGATAAATTTATTTTTAGCGATCATATCCAGTACCACCGGTAAGATAGTTTTATCATCAGGTCCCCAGATCATGCGGGGCCGAATGGATAGCGTAGTAAAATTATTGTCAGGATCATTGGCTTTAATGACTGCGTCTTCTGCATAGGCTTTGGTTTTAGAATAAAGGTAGGGCGAGTAAAAAGCTAAAGGGGTGGTTTCATCAATAGTAACCATATCCTGGCCGTAAAATACCGAAGCTTCTGTGCCAATATGGATAAAACGTTTTACGCCTGCGGCTTGCGCAACCTCCAATAGCTGCCTGGTGCCGTTAACATTGGTTTCCCAGAATTGTTCAAAGGTGCCAAATTGTTCTACCCTGGCAGCAGCATGAATAACGATATCACTAGTATCTAAAACAGATTGATCGAGCTGCCCTAATTCACCTCTTGTCGGTGTTGCTCCAACTTCGGTAATAATTTTATCTGACTTGTCTGATCGGGAAAGCGCAATAAACTCGTGCTCTTGTCCTAATTGTTTTATTACTGCATGGCCAACAAATCCAGAAGCTCCGGTTATAAATATTTTCATAAATTGATATCCTTTGGATTAAGTGACCTTGAGTATTGCTATTATTTCTCGAAATAAGGTTTTAAATAGTGACCGGTAAACGATTTTTTATTTCTGGACACTTTTTCTGGCGAACCCTGGGCGATTATTTTTCCGCCTTTATCACCACCTTCCGGGCCCAGATCGATAATCCAGTCAGCAGTTTTTATCACATCCAGGTTATGTTCGATGACAATGACCGTATTACCATGGTCCCGCAATCGATGTAACACCTTTAAAAGCTGGGCAATATCATGGAAGTGTAAACCAGTAGTGGGTTCATCGAGAATATAAAGGGTTTTACCCGTATCTCTTTTGGCCAGTTCCCGGGAGAGTTTTACTCGCTGGGCTTCGCCACCGGATAAGGTGGTGGCTGATTGGCCCAGTGTAATATAACCCAGACCCACATCAAGTAAGGTTTGCAGGCGTCTTTTTATTACTGGAATGTTTTCAAAATATTTAGCGGCTTCTTCAACGGTCATAGCCAGCACCTGTTGTATAGTTTTGCCTTTGTAATGAATTTCCAGCGTTTCCCGATTATAACGAGCCCCCTTACACAGATCACAGGGAACATAAACATCGGGTAGAAAATGCATTTCAACTTTAATTACGCCATCACCCTGGCAGGCTTCACAGCGGCCACCTTTGACATTAAAACTAAAGCGGCCGGGTTTGTAACCCCGTGATCGAGATTCCGGTGTAGCGGAAAATAATTCTCTTACTGGCGTAAATATTCCAGTATAGGTCGCAGGATTTGATCGTGGCGTTCGTCCAATAGGGCTTTGATCAATATCTACTACTTTGTCCAGATGTTCCATGCCTTCTATTTTATCGTGTGCAGCAATATGATGTGAGAGTGCTCGGTTCAATTCTTTGGCGGCGACTGGATACAGGGTTTCATTAATAAGTGTCGATTTCCCGGAACCTGAAACGCCAGTGATACAGGTAAACAGTCCTATCGGAATATTGACGGTTAAATTTTGCAGGTTATTTTCCTTTGCTCCGATGATAGTGAGTTGTTTTTCTTTATGCGGTTTTTTTACGGATTCGGGTATGGCTATTTGTAACTTGCCGGAAAGGTATTTTCCAGTGAGTGATTGGGTGGAGCGTTTCAATGCAGGCAGTTTTCCTTCAAAAACAATTTCACCGCCATGCACACCGGCACCGGGACCGATATCAATAATATGATCCGCTGCCTTCATAGCATCCTCATCATGTTCAACTACGATGACGGTATTGCCCATATCCCGCAGGCGGGTTAAGGTTTTAAGTAGCCGGGCATTATCTCTCTGATGCAGGCCTATGGAAGGTTCGTCGAGAACATACATTACACCCACCAGTCCTGCACCTATCTGACTTGCCAGCCGAATACGTTGTGATTCGCCACCGGAAAGGGTCTCGGCACTACGATTCAGGGTCAGATATTCCAGTCCCACGTTTTCCAGAAAACTGAGTCTTAAATTGGTTTCTTTGAGAATTTTTTCGGCAATTTTTCCTTTTTTACCTTTGAGTTTCAATTTTTTTAGCAGCTTCAAACTATTTTCAATGGACATGCCGGTCAGGGCAGGAAGTGATGTTTCGCCAACAAAAACATTTCTGGAATTTTCATTCAGCCGGGTACCATGACAACTGGGACAGGCTTGTTTGGTAAATAACCGGGAGAGTTCTTCTCTCACGGAGGAGCTTTCGGTTTCACGATAACGACGTTCCAGATTAGGGATAACTCCTTCAAAAGGATGTCGCCTGACTACGGAATCTCCTCGATCATTTTGATAGCGAAAGGCCACACTTTCAATACCAGTACCATAAAGAATTTTATCTTTGATTTTTTTTCCCAGTTTTTTCCAGGGTTTTTCCACGTCAAATTTATAATGTTTGGCCATACCCTTGATCATGGAGAAGTAAAAATAATTTCGACTATCCCAACCCCGAATAGCCCCATCAGAAAGAGATTTGGAATCATCACTGATGACACGAGATTCATCAATAAACTGTGTTACGCCCAGGCCATCGCAATCACTGCAGGCACCGGCAGGATTGTTAAAGGAAAATATTCTCGGTTCAAGTTCAGGAATACTATGTCCGCAGACCGGACAGGCAAAACGTGCAGAAAATACCATGTCGATATTATCATCATCTAGAGAGATAACTCGAACAACACCTTCTGAAAGATCGAGCGTAGTTTCAATAGACTCAGCTAATCTTATTTGTAATCCCTGGCGAATTTTCACCCGGTCTACTACAACCTCGATATTGTGTTTCAGTTTGGCATCCAGATCCGTGACATCAGAGAGTTCTATCAACTTGCCATTGAGGCGTATACGCACATAACCCTGGCTTTTGAGTTTATCAAACAGATCTTTGTATTCACCTTTTCGATCCTTAATCAGTGGTGCCAGAATGGCCACTTTAGATTCTTTCTTTAACGCCATGATTTGATCAACAATCTGACTCACAGTTTGCGCTTCCAGGGGTAACTGGTGCTCCGGGCAGCGAGGCTCTCCGGCTCGGGCATATAATAGCCGTAAATAATCATAGATTTCGGTGACTGTCCCCACGGTGGAACGCGGGTTATGTGAAGTAGATTTCTGTTCGATGGAAATGGCTGGAGACAGCCCTTCAATGTGATCCAGATCGGGCTTTTCCATCAGGCTGAGAAATTGTCGGGCATAGGCTGAAAGTGATTCCACATAACGACGTTGACCCTCTGCATACAGGGTGTCAAAAGCAAGTGAGGACTTACCACTACCGGATAAACCAGTAATAACAATGAGTTTATCTCTGGGTATAGTGAGTGAGATATCTTTCAGGTTATGCGTTCGTGCGCCACGAATTTCAATGGTATCCATAGGACTCAGACAAAGTATTTTTCGATAGGCTATTGTCTTTGTCTTTAAGAGTTTTGGCAAGAGATAACACCGCAAATAGTTGCGACAATTTGCCTTAACTACCTTTTAGAGAAAAACACCACCCGTGTTATAATGCGGCGTGATGAAATAACAAGAACCCTATTAACTCCATGAAAGATATTGCTTTTACCAAAACAGAGACACGCGCAGCCATTTCTCTGGCATCTGTATATGGTTTACGAATGTTCGGCCTGTTTCTGGTGTTGCCAGTATTGGCGACATATGCAACAGGATATACCGATTATTCTCTGGCTGCTGTTGGTTTGGCTATTGGCATTTACGGGCTGACCCAGGCCCTGTTTCAGATCCCGCTGGGTTTACTTTCTGACAGAATTGGCCGAAAACCGGTTATTGTTGGCGGCCTGGTGGTCTTTGCCTTTGGTAGCTGGATGGCGGCGCAGGCAACTTCAATGCAGGGATTGATCTTAGGTCGAGCAATCCAGGGTTGTGGTGCTATTGCTTCGGCATTGATGGCATTGGCTGCAGACGTTAGCCGCGAAGAAAGGCGCTCGCATATGATGGCGGTGCTCGGTATGAGTATCGGTGCATCCTTTGTGGTGGCTTTAATAGCGGGGCCAATTTTGGCAATTAAATATCAGCTGTCCGGGCTGTTTCTCATCACCGCAGGCTTGTCAGTATTAGCCATAGCGGTAGTGATATGGGTGGTCCCTGACGTAAAACAACAAATTCGTGATAGAGATGTGCTGCCGGCACTGAAACAGGTGAAAAATGTGTTGCTCAACGGTCAGTTAACCCGGCTGGATTTTGGTATTTTTTCACTGCACTTTTTATTAAGTTCCAGTTTTGTTGATTTGCCCATTCTGTTAGAACAATCGGGTATTCCTAAAGAAAAACACGCCTGGATTTACCTGCCTGTGATGCTGGTGGCTTTTATTGGTATGGTCCCGGGTATTATTATTGCCGAGAAAAAACGACTGCATGCCAGAGTCATGGGGATAGCCATCGTGCTGCTATTGCTGGCACAGCTAACCTGGCTGGAAGGTAGTAGTTCGAGCTGGTTAATTTCAGGGCTGGTGATTTTCTTCCTCGGATTCAACCTGTTGGAAGCCATGCTACCCTCAATGGTATCCCGATTTGCCCCGGTCGCCGGTAAAGGTACGGCCATGGGTGTTTATTCCACCAGTCAGTTCATGGGCTCATTCCTGGGCGGGGCGCTAACAGGTATTATCGGTGAATATTTCGGAGGAGGTTCGGTTTTTATCACTGGCTCGGTTCTCGTGCTGATCTGGCTCATTGTTCACAGGGGCCAGCACAATGCTCCGGCGCTAACCAGTTTAACTATTGACTTACCTGAAACTTCAATAGATAGCAAAAAAATGGCCGAATTACTCAGGCAACCCGGTATCAAAGAAGCCATGCTGATGGAAAAAGATCAGTTGCTCTATATTAAATATGATACCC
>DRNA01000457.1 GCA_011322365.1 Aeromonadales bacterium
AGACGAGGCCGACATCGTCGCCTTTATGAAAACTTTAACTGACGGTTATTTTTAGGATCGATTAAAAAACCTGGTGCTGATGTCTTAGTCGCTCCAGGTTTTTCATACAATTTGAAGCCAAGGGGATTTTTTCAATACATTGCAGTAAAACTTCAGCCGCGCCACGCCAGTTTCCTTTTCTTTCAAAGGTTAATGACTGATTTTGGAATGCCGCAGTGACATTCTGCTCAAATTGTTTGCTATCTGCAATGTTTAGCTTTTGATGCTTAAAGTGATCATATAAATTAATCACCGCCAGCCAATTTTTTACTTGCCACTTTTTTTCCAGTTGTTTGCCGTAATACCACATGACAATTTTCTGCCAGCGGCCATTCTCAAAGCCTTTGACATTGACTTTACTAATTAATCTATCGGCCTGCTTAATTTGATTTTTCAGCAGATATTTTTTTAATAAGCCATGAAAGATAGCACGATAATTATTCATAATACCCGGTTCGTCTTGAGTGTGTTTTTTTACATCATCATAATGTTGTAGAAATATTGTTTCAGCCTTAGATAGTTCACCTGTTTTCATAAACGTGTAGGCTGCCTGGGAAAAGTACCAACGAAAGGCTTTTAAAATTTTCACCCTGTCAACGGGTTGATTCATCCACAAAGCGCTCATCCATTGATAGGTTTTATTATATAAAGGTTTAACTGACTTAAAGTCATTTTGTTTATTAAAACGAATAAATTCATTATTGTAGCCATAGAGCAATGAAAGCAAATTATCTGATTCTGTTGGTGCAATTAATACCGACATTTCCAGTAATCTTATTTTATTTTCTCGGCTCATTCTCTGTAGAAAAGTATGTTGGGTATTCATATCCACTGCAGCCAGTTCCACAGCGGAAACAATTCTCCGGTTTTTGTAGTCTTCATAAGTCGAAGGTTTTAATGAGCGTTTTGAAAACCACTTACTGGACTGAAGCTTGTAAAATTTTCTGTCATGGATCCAGTCAAAGCCATTAGCACTGGTCGTCTCAACCTCTATTTTCTTACCATTACCAAGATTCAGTTGAACAAAGGTATGTGTGGGAAGAATAACCGCCTGCACATCCAGATGCAGTTTTTTCGCCAGATAAATATATAACATGGTTGAACTGATACAGTTATATTTTGCGCTTCTGAAAATTTCACTCATCTGACTTTGATCTGCGTCGTAATTCAATGTCGAGCTTTGATCATTTTCACGGAAAAAATAGTTATGCATAGCTCGATTTAACTGATAGCCTTTTTCCCAGTCATTTTTTTCATTGGCAATATCAGTTCCAACTTCCCGATAAAATTTATTCAGCCGATATTTAATCTTGCTAAATTCTTTCAGCTGACGAATATCTCCTGAGGCAATAAGATACAATCGAAGCAACGCATCAGTATTGCCTCTTTTGGCTGCCGTGATTTTAGAGAGTGATTGTTCCTCAAATTGAGATAGTTGAGACCAGAACGGGAATTGAGAACCTGAATCAAATTTCAGGCCAGTCGATGCGCTCATCGCTGGAAACAAAACTACCAGTAAAATTATCAGAAAATAATTTTTCACTCTTACTCCCAAAGAATATTCAAATGTCATGATTTGATAGTAACTCAATTTACTTATTCTACAATTATTACCTATTTATTATAACTTAAGCATATAGCATTGTTTTTATTTATAAGATTTAATTCTAAATAAGTGTCATTTTTTGAGACTTTTATCACCCAAATATCGAGAATAGTAATATACCGTTGTTGAAGACGATACAATATAGCCGAGATATTAAAAGGAACAATTTATGTACAACGATAATCGAAACTTAATAAATATTAGTCATGATCTTCAAAATTTCATTGCCGATAACTGCCGGATTAACCCTGAAAAGAATTCTTTACCTTTGAGTGAAAATTGTGACAGTGCTTTTGAAATGTTAGCGGAAGCTAAACGAAATATTTCGGATCGAGCTATCAAAAAAAGCCCTAAATAAAAATAAACTTCATTTATCTGGTATAAAAAAAGGTAGCCAATGGCTACCTTTTTTATTCCTTGCGGAAAATTTCTAAGACAACTTTTCCTTGATACGCGCTGCACGTCCGCTACGTCCACGTAAGTAGTAAAGCTTGGCCCGGCGAACATCACCTTTGCGCTTTACTTCAATGCTGTCAATCTGCTTGCTGTAGGTCTGAAACACACGTTCAACACCAATACCACTTGAGATTTTACGAACGGTAAATGCGGAGTTTAACCCACGATTTTTGATGGCAATAACAACCCCTTCAAAAGCCTGTAAACGCTCACGGTTACCTTCTTTTACTTTAACCTGAACCACGACGGTATCGCCCGGTGCAAAAGAAGGAATTTCTGTTGCTGCCATTTGTTCAGCATTTAACTGTTCGATGATGTTGCTCATTGTGTACTCCTACTGCAATCATCGGATAATCCGAGATGCCCGTTTAATGTAAATTTCAGTTAGTAGATGGTTTATTTCAGTTTTTAAGTTCTGTTATAAATTCATCCAGTAAATTCTGCTCTTTCTGACTCAAAACCCTTGCCGTAATCAGCTCCGGTCTTCTTTGCCAGGTACGCCCTAAAGCTTGTTTTAGACGCCAATTTTCAATTTGTTCATGGTGACCACTAAGTAATACTTCCGGTACCTTCATACCCTGATATTGCTCTGGCCGGGTATAATGCGGACAATCCAGCAAGCCGTTGCTAAATGAATCCTGTTGTGCCGATTGGTCATGCCCTAATGCACCGGGTAATTGTCTAATCACCGCATCCATCAATACCATAGCGGGTAACTCACCACCACTTAACACATAATCACCGATGGACCATTCTTCATCCACCTGCTGTGTTATCAACCGTTCATCAATGCCTTCATAGCGTCCAGCAAGCAGGATTAACCCCGGTTGTTTTGCCATTTGTTCAACATGCTGTTGTTCTAACGGCTTCCCCTGTGGGGATAAATAAATCACTTTGGCTGCAATGCCTGCTTCACTTGCAGCTTTTTTTGTTGATGTAATTGCATCCACCAGCGGTTGCATCTTCATCAACATGCCCGGACCACCACCATAGGGTCGATCATCAACGGTTCGATGTCGATCAGAGGTGAAATCTCTCGGGTTGCAAATATGTGTTTCCACCAACCCCTGTTTTACTGCCCTACTGGTAATACCGTAGTTGAAAATGGCATCAAACATATCTGGAAATAAACTGATGATACCGAACCAGAACTTCTGGCTTTGCACTTCAGAAACCGCCTGTTCAGAAGTCACCGGGCCATTCCACAGTAATCAATTTATTATCTACATCCACCTCAAGAATGACCTCGTCGGGGACGTAGGGTACTAAACGTTCTTTCTGCGCTTCACCTTTCGATGATTTCAACGCCAGGGCCTGTTCGTCAATGTCCAGAACAAGTACATCATTAGCACCTGTCTCCATCATTTTACTCACCAGCCCTAAATCTTCTTTCTGCTGATTGACCACTCGACAACCAATCAAATCCCGCCAGAGGTGTTCACCTTCATGCTGAATTTGAATCGCATCAGCCGGGACTGCAATTTCAATCTGACGCAATGCCAGTGCTTTATCCCGGTCATCACAGTTTTCCAACAGTGCCACCAGCCCTTTAGACTGATTTTTCCATTTCAGCACGTTGATTTGCTGCCAACCCTGGTTTGATTTAACGTACCAGGGTTTATATTCAAAAATATCAACGGGGCTGTCAGTGAAGGAATATATCCTCACCCACCCCTGAATACCGAATGCTGTAGTAATTTTACCAATTACAACATATTCAGCATTGTCATTCATAGCGTTAACTCATTGACTTTTATCACTTATCTGCTCTCAAATAACTACGGCAGATAAGCAAAAACTGTCAGCTTATGCTGCAGCTTTTTTATGGCCTTTAATTAAAGACGCTACTCTCTCACTTGGCTGTGCGCCTTTTGAGAGCCAGTGTTCAATTCGCTCAAGGTCAAGACGTAAGGTTTCTTCCTGGCCACGAGCCACAGGATTAAAAAAACCAACACGCTCAATAAAACGTCCATTACGAGCTCTACGGCTATCTGCAACAGTAACGTGATAAAAAGGGCGCTTCTTGGAACCGCTTCGAGCTAAACGGATGGTTACCATGCGTTAACTTCCTCTAAAAAAAATCAATAGTGCGATCCTGAACATTCATGGACCACAATTTAAGGCGCTGAATTATACTCAGATTCGTCTGTAAGTGAAACTAAAAAATGCTGTTTTAAGGAGATTTATGACAATTAAACCCTGGTTTTTCATTATTTGAACCATATCATGGCTTTTTATGCTAATTTTACCGACCAACCTTCTTAAATCAGCATCTGGACAAACTAACAGGCCATATTTGCTAACCATAACTTTTTCATCTTCAAATAAACACGCTATTTAAAAATAGTTGACAAAACACTATACAAATACACTATAATGAGAATAGTTCTCAATTGCATTAAGATAAGGTAAGCTTGGTATCGATGAAAACCTTACATCATAATTTTCTGAAATTAATACAACCTACTCTTCAACGATTTCTCCACGCTGGCATTATTGCTTTAACCTTTTTATGGGGCAACACGGTTTCTGCAAATACCACGGATTCTGATTTACGACAATTACTCCAACTAACCGAATACATCGGAGTAGACTACCCTGCAGCGGTTAAAGATGGACAGGTTATCGATGAGGGTGAATATGCTGAAATGTGTGAATTCTCAGACATTATAGCGACTAAAACAGCTACTTTACTCCAGCAAAATAAAACTATTCAACGGCTATCCCGGCAATTGAAAAGTGCAATTAAAACCCGGCAATCCTTTAAAGCAATAAGTCAACTTACTATGGATTTAAAAGATCAGATGCTACAAACTGCTCCGGAATTGTCACTGCCTGAGACATTACTCTCACAACAGAAAATTGAGCGTTTATACCAGAGCAACTGTTCAGATTGTCATGGTAAAACCGGGCATGGAGATGGAAAACTTGCTAACAATATGTTGCCAGAGCCGGTAGATTTTACCGATAAAACTCGGGCAATGAATCGTTCCATCATAGGCTTGTTTGATGTCATCAATAATGGTCTTGAGAATACGGCTATGCCTTCATTTAAACAGTTATCGCCAAAACAGCGCTGGTCTCTTACTTTTTATGTCGGAAGTCTCGCGTTTGAACCAGATCTGAAGAAAAAGCTGAAGAAACAGAATACTCAAGCAGCTGATCTCGCGTTAAATGATGTCATCATGTATAGCCCGAATGAACTTATTCGTAAAAAACATCTAAAAAATGATTATATGATTTCATCGTTAAGAGCCTCGCCTTATCGTTTGTTCTCCACTGACAAGTCCCCGCTAGATATTACCAGAAAACAATTACAACAGTCCGTTATTGCCTATAAGAAAAATAATCTTGCTCTGGCGAAAAAATTAGCAGTGAGTGCATATCTGGATGGTTTTGAGTTAATTGAGAACAATCTTGATACTCGAGATAAAAACCTTCGAAAAAAAATTGAATCAAACCTACTCAATTTAAGGCAGAATCTTAACTCAACTGGAAATATTCAACAGATTTCAAATTCAACCCGGATAATTTTTAGTGATTTAACTATTGCTGAAAAACTACTTTCACAACAATCTATGTCTTCTGTCACACTGTTTTCAGCCAGCCTGATTATATTATTAAGGGAAGGTCTTGAAGCCCTGCTTGTAGTACTGGCCCTGATTACCATTTTGTTAAAATCAAATAAAAAAGAGGCCTTAAAATATGTCCATTATGGCTGGATTTCTGCCCTTATTGCCGGAATTTTCACCTGGTTTGCAGCTCAGCAACTCATAACAATATCGGGTGCCAGCCGGGAAATTATGGAAGGAGTGGCAGCTTTAATCGCTGCAGTAGTACTCTTTTATGTTGGCTTCTGGATGCATAGTAAATCGAACTCCAGTCAATGGCAAAAGTACATTCAAAAAAATATCCACAACCACCTCAATGCAGGCACTTTATGGGGAATTACAGCATTAGCTTTTATCGCGGTGTATCGTGAAGTTTTTGAAACAGTATTATTCTACGAATCATTGCTGACCCAGACTGACTCCTCTCAACACTTTGTATTCATTTCGGGATTTTTATCTGCGGTTTTTATTCTGGCTCTGATTTCATGGGCGTTAATTAAATATTCCGTTAAACTCCCTCTGGCAAAATTTTTCTCCAGTACAACAATTATATTACTCGCATTGTCTTTTGTGTTAGCAGGGAAAGCCATCTCTGCTTTACAGGAAGCTGCAATTATAAGCATTACACCTCTTCCAGTACGCATCGAAATAGACTGGCTTGGTATCTATCCAACCTGGCAGGGAATTGTTATTCAATTAATTATTTTGTTACTATCTACAACCCTGTTGCTTCGATCAAAAAATTAACACTGGTTGTATTTAAAAAATTCATAAACTACCTGGAAAATATTCATGAGCGAGCCTTTATACCCATAATCATTCAAGATGCAGGATTTCAGCAAGAGAAGAAGCGTACAGATTCGAGGCATAAAAGTGAGGTGTTAGTCATTTATATCCATATATGGACGGTAGTAGAACAATGCCGGAGCAGTTGTCTAGGAGCAGTTGCCGAGATGTGCGCTTATCCTCTTGCCCTATGAGAGCTCAAGCAGGAAGCCAGCGCTGCGTTGCCTACAGTAGGTACTTAAGAAAAATATAACTGTAAAAGGGGTGTCATTCCGACTGTAATGGAGGAATCTTTCAGTGACAACAGTATTAGCAGAGCAAGATCTCTCCACTACGGTCGAGATGACAGGCTATTTTTTCTTA
>DRNA01000458.1 GCA_011322365.1 Aeromonadales bacterium
CTGGAATTCCCACATAGTCATATATTACCCGGCAGTGAAAAACTAATAACATGGCTGACTAATCGTAATATCAAGCCCATTATTGTCCACCCGGAACGAAATAAAGAATTACAGGCAGACTTTTCCAGAATCACCCCCTTCCTTAAAGCCGGTAGTTTACTTCAGGTTACCGCAGGTTCTCTGATTGGAAAATTTGGTCCAAAGAGCCAGTATATTGCCCGAATTCTGATAGAAAATAACTGGGCCCATTTTGTAGCGACCGATGCCCACAATCTGCAGCACCGCCCACCGGATTTAAACGAAGTTAATCAATACCTGCAACATACTATTGGAAAAACACAAACCCGAAAACTGCTGTTCGACAATCCATGGAGTATTGTAAAAAATAAATTTTAAAAATAATAACCGTCGATTTCTGTAGTATCCATCCTACTCTTGCCGTTTAATTAAATACTTGCCTCTTCCACAAAAAAGGAGCAAATGATAAAATAAAAAATTAGTAACACAAACAGGCCTTAAAAGTCTTTAAAGGGATTCTACGACTAATGACTACAGACCACAGACCACAGACTTTCTTCCTATGACCCATCCAGTGGTAACAGACAATTCACAAGCCATTGCCCGTCAAGATAATCCGTATTTTGACGAAGAAACCATTGATCTTCGAGAGTACTGGTCGGTTATTCGTCGCCACCTTTCAGGTATCATTGGTCTGTCATTAACAATAACAATACTTGCGGTAGTGATTGCTTTTTCTTTGACACCTGTCTACAAGGCCACGACGACAATTCTGCTGGAATCACAGGATGCCAATATTGTTTCCATTGAAGAGATTTACGGCATTAATGGTAAAAGTATGGAGTATTATTACTCCCAGCTTGAAATTATCAAATCCCGTTCCATTGCTGAAAAAGTAGTTAAAAAACTTAATCTCACAAGCCATCCTGAGTTTGACCCGAGACAGCAGCCTGAACCTTTAATTAAATTCAGTTTTACTGGTTTTATAAAAAGCCTGCTTCCTGAAAGTTTAAAAAAATCACCCATAGAGGCCGTTGAATTAACAGAAGCAGAAAAAAAACAACGGGAACAACAAAAAAGATTTCAGGCAGTAACCAGTAAGCTAATGGGTCAGATCAGTGTAGAAGAACACAAGAAGAGTCTGGTGGTCAGTATCTCTGCATTATCAAAGTCGCCGGAGCTGGCTGCAAAAATTTCAACAGAGCTGGCCAATGCTTATATCGAAAACGGTTTTGAAAGCAATTTGCAAATGACCCAGAAGGCGGTTGGCTGGCTGACAGAGCGGCTACGTGACTTAAAAGACAAATTAGATAAATCTGAACAAAAGCTAATCGAATATCGCAAACAGGAAAACCTGCTGGATGTTAAAGGTGTACAGACCCTTTCAGCCAGAGAGCTGGATGATATCGCCAATAAACTCAGTGATGCCCGAAGAGAGCGTACAAAAATACAATCAGTTTACTATCAGATTAAACAGGCCAAAAACGGTGGCATTGAACAATATGAAGCCATTCCCGGCATACTTAATAGTGCGGCTGTACAGCATGCCAAAGACAGTTATCATGATGCCCAGAATACTCTGGCAGAACTGAGTAAACGCTATGGTCCTAAACACCCTAAAATGCAGTCCGCTGCGGCTAATAATACCAAAGCCAGAAACAACTACCTCAAATTGTTA
>DRNA01000459.1 GCA_011322365.1 Aeromonadales bacterium
CTTTTATTTAGTGTCGAGTGACGAGAAAAAACAGTCTGTCATCCTGAACTTTGCGCAGTTGAAGGATCTTGAGGCTCGGCATAAGATTCCTCGACTTCGCTCGGAATGACAAAAAGTTAAACTTTCGAATATCAAAAAGTTGAACATCCGAATATCAAAAAGTTGGTTTTGGGGATGCCTGTTAATAGCAGACAGGGTTAGCGTTCATGAATTAGCTGAATTATTTCGATAAGCTTTAGGTGATATCCCGGACCATTTTTTAAATGCCCGACCAAAGTTTGAAGGATCAGAAAAACCTAATAAATAGCTGAGTTCATGTATGGAGATATGGGTAGCAAGCAAATATTGTTTTGCCATTTCAAAGCGCACCTCATCCACTAATTTCTGGTAGGAACTCCCCTGTTCCAAGAGATGCCTTCTCAGGGTTCTTTTACTTCGATTTAACTGACTCGCCAGCCTGCTGAAATCTAAACTATCACCCAGTTGTCGGCTAATAATTTTCTTTACTGCTGTGATCAGATCCTGAGTTTCAAGTTGTTGCCTGAGCATGGATTCACACTGTGAAACTGCTAATTTATTCGCCGATTCGTCAGCCAGTGGCAATGGCGTATCAAGATCATCGGTTGAGAAAATAATCACATTATTTTCCGCTTCAAAAGTCACCTTACAACCTAAAAGTTGTGCATAAAGCTTCTGATAATCGGGGGCTTTAAAGTCCAGTTGTATTTCGATTATAGCGTGTTGATGTTGGGTTAAAAACTGGATCAGATTAACCAGAGCACTCATCAGAGTATCAATATACAGTATCTTGATATCACCCTGGGGATAACTGGATTCCAGAGTTAATTTCGCCTCATGGGTTTGTTCAGATAATGACAGCTGAGACAATGGTGTTCGCAGCTGGAAATATTCCATTGCGAGTTCCAGAGCCGCTCTGACATTGGCACTGCTCATCACTGCATATCCCAGAATACCATGAGAAGTAATAGTTAATGTTGAACCCAGATACAACCCTAATGCAGGCTGCTGACAGCTTTTTGCCCCCTCAAGTAACAACGTGCGAAACTGCTGAAAACTAATCTGGCTGTGGGGATCCATTATGTCCTCACGTTTCACCTTTGCCCGCTGTAATACCTCATTAGCATCCCCACCCAATTCAGAAACAACTTTAACCAGGTTCGTCATATAGCTTCCGGGAATGGTGATGGTATCGGTGGTTAAATCAGGTGTCATAAAAATAGCAATGCTAGAAAAAATGAACAATGTAGCACATTTTGGCCGTAAATGACCGATAAATGACTGTTCTTGCGCTGTTACTTCTATCTTATCGGCCTTAAACTCTATCAGAGTGGGAGTAATACTCTCAATTCTAACTCAGGCAGGCTAACGGGAACAAACCATGTTTAACTATGTAAAATATCAACTAGTGTATCTGCTGACGCTACCATTAATAATTGGTTTAACCCTCGGTGGTAACTGGCTCTTTCTGGGCTTTATCAGTGCTGAAATTTTTATTGTAGCCGGTGATCTGTGGCTGGGAGATGATACAAAGGTAGCCAGCTACAAGCACCCAAAATGGCTCAATTTTCAACTCTATCTGGCTTTACCTGTGGTATTGCTGATAAATTTTCTGTTGCTCTGGAGCTTTGCCGATACGGATATTTTTGGCTACGGTGCCGCAATAACCCAACTGACCGGGATTGATGTGTTGGCCGCCAGAGAAACCAATACCATTGCCGGCTATGTCTTTGCAGTTTTAGGCTGTGGTCTGATGACAGCCGTTATTGCTACTAATATCGGCCACGAATTGACCCACCGCACCTCGGATAAAATCGCTCTGTTTATTGGCCGCTGGCTGCTGGCCTTCAGTTGGGATGTGGGGTTTTCTATCGAACACGTGTACGGACATCACCGCTATGTTGGCTCAAGCTGTGATCCAGCTACCGCGCCAAGAGGACGAAACGTTTACCAGCATATTATTATCTCCACCATTAAAGGAAATATCAGTGCCTGGGAGCTGGAGAAAAAGCGTTTACAAAAACAGGGCCGATCAGTAATCAGCCTTTACAATCGTTATATCAGAGGTCTACTAATGTCACTGACGTTGGAACTGGCTGCCTATTATCTGGCTGGATGGGTGGGCATGATGGTGTTTACACTGAATGCTCTGTTTGCTAAAGCAATCCTGGAAATTGTCAACTATATGGAACATTACGGAATTGTCAGAGATCCTGCTTCGCGCGTTCAACCCTATCATAGCTGGAATACCAATAAACGTATCAGCAGTTGGGCCACCTTTAATCTCACCCGTCATTCACATCACCATGCCCATGGCGGTGTTCCTTTTCATCAACTCAAACCCTATGAAGATGCACCCATGATGATTAATGGCTATCTGACTACCATCTTTCTTACCCTGATCCCACCACTGTGGCAAAAACTGATGATCCCCAAAGTGATGGAATGGGATAAACACTATGCCAGTGCAGATGAATTAAAACTAGCCGAAAAAGCCAATCAGCAAAGTGGTATTAAACAACTTCAACAGCTGGATTATTCCAAAATTCAAACGTAATCTCACATTCTGTGAAATATTGACTATACTTTTATAAAATTAATCGCTTTATTTTATAATTTCAATCAGTTAGGAAAATTTCCCATGGCAGATACACCTTATAGATTAGTCACTCGAAGTGACTTTGACGGTCTGGTTTGTGCAGTGTTGCTCAAGCACCTGGATATGATAGATGATATTAAATTTGTTCATCCCAAAGATATGCAGGATGGCAAAATAGAGATCACCGATAAAGATATTACTACCAACCTGCCCTATGTGAAAACTGCCCATATTTCGTTTGACCACCATGAATCTGAAACCATCCGCAATACCGAAACCAACAGCAACCATGTTATTGATGCCCATGCCCCCTCGGCAGCAAGGGTGGTGTGGAAACATTTTGGTGGGCATGATGCCTTTCCCGCCAGTTGGGATGAAATGATGGCAGCAGTAGATAAAGGGGATTCCGCACAATACAATATCGGTGAAGTATTAAACCCCAAAGACTGGGAGTTGCTTAACTTTATTATGGACGCAAGGACAGGCCTCGGCCGTTTCCATAGTTTTCGCATATCTAATTATAATCTGATGATGGATCTGATTGATTATTGTAAAGATCATAATATTTCTGAAATTCTGGATTTACCCGACGTTAAAGAACGTGTTGATCTGTACTTTTCCATGGAAGAGGAGTTTAAAGAACAGATAAAGCGCTGTGCCACCATCCACAATAATCTGGTGGTGCTGGATTTGCGCAACGAAGACACCATTTATGCTGGCAACCGTTTTATGATTTATGCGCTATTCCCCCAATGTAATATTTCAATTCATGAAATGTGGGGATTAAGAAAAATGAATACAGTATTTGCCACAGGTAAATCCATTCTGGATAGAAGCTCAAAAACCAACGTCGGTGAACTGATGTTAAAATATGGTGGTGGTGGACATAATGCAGCCGGAACCTGTCAGGTGGATAATCGGGATGCCGATAAAGTGTTAGCCGAATTAATTGAAAAAATAACTAGCGATGGTTAGAAACACATACTTCAGGTAGAAGCGGTCTTTAGCTGCGAAGGGCCTGGGTAAAAGGTTCAGGTTTTTCAGGTAGACCAATCGCGAATGTACAGGCTTCTACTTGAGGAAGTTTTTATTCAAGGATAAGATCCTTCCATTTTAGTCAGGATAAAAAAATATTTTACAAATATTTTTTTACTTTTTTCCAGAGCCCGCTGCCTAGCATTTTATCTGCAGCATCCAGGATTTTCTGTACCAGCTCCAGCACATCACCATCTCCAGCCCAGTGTTCGATAACCGGTTCTGGATTTTCGTTTATAATGGTTTTTAAGACATAGGCTGCCATGCCAATGTCATCAACATAACCTAATGGGCCAACAATGGCTTCCGGAATTAAATCAATGGGTGAAATAAAATAAGCTACTGCACCGCCGAGCATGGCTTTATGTTTTACGGATACTCGCTTGTCCAATGTGAGCTTACACATTAAATGGAACAAATCCGGAGCCGCAAGAAGATAGCGGGCAAACTGGTAATTTTTACCTTCATCGGTTTGACTCCAGGCACTGAATTTATCTCTAAGCTGTTGATAAAAATCGATATTTGACATGCTGTTTATCCTTTATTTATCATTTAACGGTTATAATTCTCTGTTAATGTGCTATCTTCTATTTACTACTTTATTGTATTAATTCCATAGAAAAATTAGCCTTAATTCAATATGAGACATATTTTCAGTTTTCTACTCATTGCCCTGATTAAACTCCTGGCCAGCCTGTTTTACCGGTTTAAAGTAAACTGGATTGGCGGCAATCAATTATCTCGCTGGCGAGAAGTTCGTATCATCGTCTTTTTAAATCATACCAGTTTATTTGAACCGCTGTTTTTAAAACTGGCACCCTATGGATTTATCTGGAAATTATCCCGCACTCTTGTCGTTCCCGGTGCTGATATTACTTTGCAACGTCCCATTCTCGGAAAATTTATCAAGTTGCTTATTCCAGGTTGCTTACCCATTACCCGAAAAAATGATGAAACCTGGGCAGGATTCCTCAAGCAGATGAAAGCCGACTCTGTAGTAGCTATCCTTCCAGAAGGACGCATGAAAAGGAAAAATGGTTTAGATAAGTCGGGGAAGCCCATGAGTGTTCGGGGTGGCACCTCAGATATATTACAATTTATTAACGATGGCAAAATTCTATTTGTCTACAGTGGTGGACTACATCATATCCAGAGCCCAGGCGACAAACTCCCCCGCCTGTTTAAAACCATAAAAGTAACTATGGAAATGCTGGATGTGACAGACTATAAAAAGCATATTATCGCTAAAAATCACCATTCCTTTAAAAGAGCGGTAATGGAGGATTTAAATTATCGTTTGCAACATTGTGTGCCAAAAGATGATGAATGAAAAGGTTGCCAATGGTTATGAGTAAGCGCTCAACAAAAACAACAATTGTTATCGCTATTTCCTTTCCAGTGATAATTGTAATTATTTTATTGTTTTTCCAGGATAATCCTCCTCTAACGGCTCAAAAACCTGCCACTAAAGCTTCTAATGAAAAAACTTCCTTCAAACAAATAAAAGAACGAACCATAAAAATAAAATTACCATCCACTAAAAAACAGAAAAAAACACTATCTACCGAAGAAAAAATTTATATTCTAACTTGTGATGAAAAAGATGCAGAAAATAAAAAAAGGGTAATGGAACAATTTCAGAAAACTGATTTATTCGGTAATGAATCAATGCAGAAGTTCAAACAATCTCAAAATGAAAATGAACGACTGTTCTACATTTTGAATAATCAGAAAATTACAGAAACTGAAAGACTTCTTTTATTAAAAGATTTTGTCAATCAACATGTTGATAATAAGCTGTCCCAATGGCGCATGATTGTTTCATGCACTTCTCAGATTTCACTTTGTGATGAACGCATTGAACAATCCGCCATAGAAAGTGATGGAAACAATGCTGCTCTCTGGCTCAATATCGCGGCTCTGAGGATGGAGAAAAAGGATAGGGAAGGAAGCCTGGTGGCTTTGGAAAAATCGGCCTCACTCCCTTTTTTCAATGACTATTTTAGTGAAGAAATGTCATTGTACGAACAGGTCGCTATCAATAATGGATACCCGGATTATGAAGAAATCGTATTGGGTTCAATTGGAACTTATGCGACCACCCCGATTGCTAAAATGGATGAAATCGTTAATCTTTGTGAAAAAAAATCAAAAAATCAACTAGAGATAGCCAATCTGTGTATTCGAGTTGGAGAGAATATACAGCATTATGGTCAATCTTATTTTTCACATGTGTTGGGTTTAGCTCTGCTGGAAAAGGTCTTTCAAGCTCAGGGAAATACCTTGGAATTAGAAAATATTAAAATAAAAAAAGATAATCTGATGAAAAACGCCTGGTCAGGAAATTTTGCCAAAGCCATGGAGTTAACCTTATTTGACAGACAACTCTTACAGGACTGGTACGAAGCCTGGAAACAACAGGGTGAAATATACGCACAACACTATGTTATTGAAGAAGCCATACGCCTGTCAAAAAATCCCGATTATAATCCCTGTCCTTTACATTAATTGTCTGTATTTATTTCTCAGGCGTAATCATACTGACCGCCTTTTTCCAACCCTCTCTGGTAGGCTGGTCGAGCATGTATGTTTTTTACATAGGTCTGAATATTCGGGTAATTATCGTCAATAAGACCTCGAGCTAGACTGGCTTCCAGAGGAAAACTCATCTGAATATCCGCACCGGTCATTTCATCCCCGGCAAACCATTGCTGGTTACTCAGATGATTTTCAATAAAATCGGTGTTATTTTTAATATTCGGCATCACAAAGGAATCCAGTACCTTGTTGGCAATTCCTCTGGCAATGGGTTTTGCAAAAAATGGCATGGGGGATGTTTTAATTCTTTCAAAAATCAATCGGAGTAACAGTGGCGGCATTACGGAACCTTCCGAATACTGTAACCAGTAATTGTAATCCAGATAACTGGGTGAATCTTCATCAGGTCGCAAATCACCTTTACTGTATTTCAGACCAAGATAATCAATAATCGCACCTGATTCAGCTATAGTCAGCAGATTGTTTTCACCGTTATCAGTGATCACGGGGGACTTGCCTAAAGGATGGATCTGCTTCAGGTTTTCAGGTGCCAGTTGTGTTTCGGTATTTCGTTGGTATTTTTTTATTTCATAATCCACGCCCAGCTCTTCCAGCATCCATAAAATTCGCTGTGAGCGTGAATTATTCAGGTGGTGAACGGTAATCATATTTTATTCCCTTTTTATATTCTGACAGCTGATAACTGGCAAGATATCAGCTGTCAGCCACTTTATCTATGTTTTGCTGAACTGCTTTTGATAAGGTTTGCAGTATTTGCTCTGTATCAGACCAGCCGATGCAACCATCGGTAATGCTCTGACCATAGACCAGATCATCACCGCTACCAAGAGCCTGCCTGCCCTCGATCAGATGACTCTCAATCATCACACCAAAAATTTGATCACTGCCAGATGCTATCTGTCGGGCAACATTTTCACCCACATCCAGTTGCTTTTTAAACTGTTTTTCACTATTGGCATGACTGAAATCCACCATAACGCGAGGCGTTAAATCGGACTCATTCAGCCGCTGTGTGACAGTATTTACCGTATCAGCGTCATAATTTGGTGTTTGACCACCACGCAATATCAAATGACAGTCTTTATTACCGGTAGTCTCAACAATGGCTGAATGTCCCATCTTGGTAACCGATAAAAAACGATGAGGATGGCTGGCTGCCGAAATGGCATCAATAGCAATACTAATGGTACCGTCGGTACCATTTTTAAAACCCACCGGGCAGGAAAGACCCGAAGCCAGTTCACGATGTACCTGTGATTCAGTGGTGCGCGCACCAATAGCACCCCAACTGATCAGATCAGCAATATACTGAGGTGTAATCATATCGAGATATTCGGTTGAGGTGGGCATACCCGCATCATTTAACGCTAACAATAATGCCCTGGCTTTTCTTAAACCATCATTAATACGAAAACTGTTATCTAAAAAAGGATCGTTAATTAAGCCTTTCCAGCCCACGCGTGTGCGCGGTTTTTCAAAATATACCCGCATAACAATTTCAAGGGTATCCTGATATTTTTCTTTCAGTGCTAATAATTTTTTGCCATATTCGATGGCCGCGTCAGGGTCGTGAATAGAACAGGGGCCGACAATCACTAATAAACGTTTATCGTTATGATGCAATATTTTCTGTATAGCTTTTCTGGCTTTAAAAACCGTTTCAGAACTTTTTTTCGTTGGGGGAAATTTTTCTAACAGTGCAATGGGTGGTAAAAGTTCTTTAATTTTATCAATGCGAACATCATCTGTCTGGTACATTTTTGTCTCAATTTTATTTAATAGTTAGTTGTTTTATTTCATTTTATTACTAGTTTTACTGACTAGCGGCCATAATAATTCCTGTTGCCAACTGGATTCCTGTAAATTTTCAATACCGTATTGCTCTGGATATTTTCGAGTAATATGAGCCGTTCCAAAAATAACATCCCAGAGGAAAAACATATTACCAAAGTTTCCCTTGTAATTGGTGATGCCATCTTCTTTATACATGCCATGGTGAGCATGATGGGTTGATGGTGTTGAAATGGTCCTTTCTATAATCCATCCCAGTGGTGAAAGCCACGATTTGGAATGTAGCATTTTATCCCAGGGCATACTGGAGTGTGCGCCGTAAATAATGGTGAGCTTGGTAATGAGGTAATAGGGATAAATTTTGAATAGCCCGAGATAAAGCAGGAAGCCACTCACCCATAAACTGGGCATGACCATATAGTAAAATAAATTATTTCTGTAAACCACTCGAATACTCATGTAATTTGCTGAGTGATGAGCACGGTGCAAACCATATAACCAGGGTGTATGGCAAAGACGATGCCACCAATACTGAACCATATCATCACCAATCATTAACAACAGCAGCATGACCGGCCAGCTAAGATCAGCCAGGGCATTTTTATATTGAGGGAAAAAGTAATGGCCTAGCCACGCCGTAGCTGCAAATACTGCAGGCACGGTAAAAGCCAGAATAACGGAGGTACTGATAGCTTCAATATAAATATCTTTTTTCTTTGAATTTTTTTTATTGGCAAATTTTCCGGCGATCATTTCAACCACAGCAAAGCCTATAAAAATTAAAAATACTGTAATTTTATAATCCATAAATAACTGCCTTTAGTTTTATTCTTTTAAGGGCACTAAACTAAATTTAACTATTCAAAACAATGACATATTCTAATAAACAATTTTATCATACCGACCTTATGGAGGGATGACAGTACTAAGATTGTTACTGCAATATTCTGACTGCACCTTTATCAGCGCTTGATGCCATTGTGGCATAAACTTTTAGTGCTGTAGAGATTTTTCTATCTCTATTTTGTGGAGTCCAGGGATTGTTTCTTTGTAGCATATTCTGTTGCCGTTGTTGTAATTCTTCATCACTAATATTCAAAACAATAGAACGGTTAGGAATATCGATACTGATTTTGTCACCATTTTCTACCAGGGCAATGGTACCAGCACTAGCCGCCTCTGGTGAAACATGACCGATGGATAATCCTGATGTACCACCTGAAAAACGGCCATCGGTAATAAGGGCGCATTGTTTTCCCAGACCTTTGGACTTCAGGTAACTGGTGGGGTAAAGCATTTCCTGCATGCCGGGCCCGCCTTTGGGTCCCTCATAACGGATCACCACTACATCACCAGCTTTAACTTCATCATTTAAAATCGCCTCAACCGCATCATCCTGTGATTCAAAAACTACAGCCGTTCCACTAAAAGTCCAGATAGATTCATCAACCCCAGCGGTTTTCACAATACAGCCATCTTCTGCCAGATTGCCTGAGAGAATGGCAAGCCCGCCTTCCTGACTATAAGCATTATCAGCACTCCGAATACAGCCTGATGTTCTATCCAGGTCCAGTTCATCAAAACGGCACGCCTGAGAAAATGCAACCTGTGTTGGAATGCCGGCGGGGCCAGCTCGATACATTTTTCTGGCTTCAACATTAGCGGCATTACTAACATCCCATTTTTCGATGGCTTTTCCCAGGCTGCCCTCATGAATGGTATTGCATTCGGTATGTATCAACTCTGCTTTTTCCAGTTCGGCTAAAATAGAAAAAATACCGCCTGCCCGATGTACATCTTCCATATGATAATCCGCTGTTGCTGGTGCCACTTTACACAAATTGGGTACTTTTCTGGAAAGCCTGTCAATATCTTCCATATTAAAATCAACTCCAGCCTCATGAGCTGCCGCTAACAGGTGCAGTACGGTATTGGTTGATCCGCCCATGGCGATATCGACCACCATGGCATTTTCAAAAGCTTTTTTGCTGGCAATATTTAACGGTAAAATCGAGGCATCATCGTTTTCATAATATTGTCGGCACAGATCCACAATTAAACTTCCCGCTTTTAAAAATAATTGTTCCCGATCTTTATGCGTAGCTAACAGACTACCGTTTCCGGGTAAAGATAGACCCAGTGCTTCGGTTAAACAGTTCATGGAATTAGCAGTGAACATACCAGAACAGGAACCACAGGTTGGACAGGCCGACCGCTCAATCTGTTCACTTTGCTCATCAGAAACTTTATCGTCTACCGCTGCCACCATGGCATCCACCAGGTCAATTTTAATTAATTGATCTGAAAGTTTAACTTTACCGGCTTCCATAGGGCCTCCCGAGACAAAAACCACCGGTATATTTAAGCGCAACGCTGCCATTAACATCCCCGGTGTGATTTTATCGCAATTGGAAATACACACCAGCGCATCGGCACAATGGGCATTGACCATATACTCAACCGAATCGGCAATAAGTTCACGGGAAGGTAAACTATAGAGCATACCCGAATGTCCCATGGCAATACCATCATCTACTGCAATGGTATTAAACTCTTTGGCTATACCCCCCGCTCTTTCAATGGCTCCTGCAACCAGTTGCCCCACATCTTTTAAATGCACATGGCCGGGTACAAATTGAGTAAACGAATTACATACCGCAATAATGGGCTTACCAAAATCTTCGTTTTTTACTCCGGTAGCACGCCAAAGTGCGCGAGCACCCGCCATATTACGACCATGGGTTGTTGTTCTTGAACGGTAGTCTGGCATATTGTTTTTGCTCTAAAATTTTTTAAACTTTTCGAGTTTCGAGTTTCGAAAAACTCACTTCTCGTACCTCGATTCTCGCATACTGTCATTTAATCAAACCGCCTGAACATTTGCCTGAACTGCTGGTTTTGATTCTGCTGAAAAATCCACATGGTCCAGCCAGCCCCATTTGTCGGCTGTCTCGCCAGTAAATAATCCAAAGAAAGCTTTCTGAAGTTTAGCGGTAATTTCACCTCGTCCACCCTTACCCACCTTATGGGCATCAACCGAACGAACGGGGACAATTTCTGCTGCTGTCCCGGTCATGAAAACTTCATCCGCCAGATACAGAGACTCTCGACCCAATTGTGTTTCAACAATTCTGTAACCTAAATCTTCTGCCAGAGTAATCACTGTATCTCGAGTAATACCGGGTAATATGGCAGAAGAAAGAGATGGTGTATAGATAACATCTTTTTTCACCACAAAAATATTTTCACCCGAACCTTCACTGATAAAACCCTGGGTATCCAGAGCAATGCCTTCGGCATAACCATGGCGTCTGGCTTCTTCGCCAATTAATTGTGATGAAAGATAATTACCACCCGCTTTTGCGGCAGTTGGAATAGTATTCGGCGCCACACGATTCCAGGACGAAACGCCAGCATCTACACCCTGTTCCAATGATTCTTCACCGAGATAAGCACCCCACTCAAATGCGGCAATGCTGACCACCACCGGATTTTCTTCGGTAGGAACAACACCCACTGATCCATAACCCCGGAAGGCAACCGGACGAAGATAGGAACTTTTCAAATCATTGACCTGTAAATTCTCCTTGCAGGCGCTCATTAACTGCTCCAATGTATAAGGAATTTCCATGCGGTAAATTTTAGCCGAATCAAAAAAACGTTCGATATGTTCCTTTAGTCGAAATACGGCACTTCCAGCATTGGTAGGGTAGGCTCTGATCCCTTCAAATACCGATGAGCCATAATGTATTGCATGTGATAACACATGCACCTGTGCATTCATCCAGGGAATAAATTGCCCATTATGCCAGATTAATTCAGGCTGCTTGATTGCCATGTTTCGATCTCCCGTTAGAGTTTTTAAGTAAAAATAATTCAAAGCTATCCGCCAATGCATAACTGCTGGCTTCTATTATGCTGGAAGAACAACCCACTGTACTCCAGACATTTTTTTCAACAGAGGCTTCTATCCACACGCGTGTTGTGGCAGATGCCGCTTGATCAGGATCGAGGATCCTCACCTTATAATCGGTTAATTTAATGCTACTTAATTCTGGAAAAACCGGCTCCAGTGCTTTTCTCATGGCCAGATCAATCGCTTCTACCGGACCGTCTGATTCAGCAATAGTATGAAACAGGTTTTCAGTGCCGGTTTTATTCTGACAGCTAATTTTGACACTGGCCTGACTTTTAAAACCACCCTCTGCGCGGCTATTACTGTGTACATGGGTTTCAATTAATTTAAACGGTGCACGATAATCGGTTTCCAGTCGTCTTACGGCTAGTTCAAAAGTGCCGTCTGCGCCATCGAGTGTTAAACCCTGACTTTCAAGTTGTTTAATATTTTCCAGAATTTTGCGCTCATCCTGTCGAAACTGTAAACCAAGATTCTCAGCTCTTAATCTTACATTAGAGCGGCCGGATAGATCTGATACCACGATCTGACGATTATTCCCGACTGTTTCAGGATCAATATGTTCGTAACTTGCCGCTATTTTTTCAACAGCAGCCACATGGATCCCACCTTTGTGTGCAAATGCTGAATGACCTACATAGGCCGCAAACGGATCGTGACTCACATTGGCCAGTTCAGAAATCTGCTGAGAAACTAAAGATAATTGTTTTATGCTAGCTTGTGGTAAACAGGTTTTATCCATCTTGAAAGTGAGAGTAGGAATAATAGAAACCAGATTGGCATTTCCACAACGCTCTCCATAACCATTAATAGTCCCCTGAATTTGCGTTGCTCCTGCCTTTACTGCAGCAAGAGAATTAGCCACTGCAAGCTCACAGTCATTATGAGTATGCACCCCAATTTTCACATCAATACTTTTTTTCACAGACTGGATAGTTTCAGCAATTTCATCCGCTAAACTTCCACCATTGGTATCACACAAAACCAGCCAGTCTGCCCCCGCCTGCTGAGCCTTTTGCAGACAGCAAAGTGCATAATCCTTATCGGCTTTCCAGGCATCAAAAAAGTGTTCCGCATCTAAAATAACTTCTTTGTCATGCTGCTTAAAATAAGCCACACTATCAAAAATCATTTGTAGATTTTCTTCCAATGTGGTCTGCAATACTTTTTCAACATGTAATGTCCAGGATTTTGCCACCAGCGTTACGGTATCAGTATCCGCATCCAGCAAACTTTGTATCTGCTGATCCTGTTCTATTTTTGTAAACGCCTTACGTGTGCTACCAAAGGCAACAATACGGCTGTGTTTTAATTTTTTATTAGCTTGTTGTTGCTGTTTAAAATATTGGAAATAGGCGGCATCGGTTTCATTTGATCCCGGCCAACCACCTTCGATATAACTGACACCCAGCTCATCAAGAATATAGGTGATTTTTATTTTATCGTTTAACGAGTAACTGATATCCCTTCGCTGAGATCCATCCCGCAAAGTGGTGTCGTATAAAAATATCTGCTCAGGCTGATTTGGCATAATCAAGTTCCGCCCGGTCAAAATTAAGTTCAGCTCTTACTTTGCCGAGCTCTTCTGAAGCACTGGAAAGTACTTGCAGATTTTGTACATCAAACAACTTTTCCAGTTGACGTGTTAATGTCGATAATTTTCTATCCGAGCGTACCTGCACAGCCAGATTAGCAGCAGTGGCATCTGAATTCAGGCTGACATTCAGCGCGATCATATCAAAGCCACGATGACGGATGGTGCGGATAATTCGCTCCAGAGAACCTGAAATATTTTTTATGGTTAAAGCCAGATTAAAAATATCTTTTTCATCATCAAAAGCACCGGACTGAGTCTGTGTAGTTATCGTATGGGTTGTAGTGTTCATTGTGCTGCTCCCTCCATCATCTGAGAGTTATTTAAACCGGGTGGTACCAATGGCCAGACATTTTCCTGAGAATTTATCTGCACGTGTAGTAAAAAAGCCGAGGTTGATTTTAATAGATTGTTCAGGCCTTTCTGGATCTGTTTTTTGCTGGAAATGGTCATGGCTTCAATTTCAAACGCTTTGGCAATTTTCACAAAATCCGGGTTGTCCGATAGATCAACTTCGCTATAGCGTTCTTCAAAAAATAATTCCTGCCATTGCTTCACCATCCCCAGCCGCTGATTATCAATAATGATTATTTTTATGGGTAAGTTGTATCGTTTGATGGTGGCCAGTTCCTGAATATTCATCATAAAAGAGCCATCACCGGAAATATTGATCACCATTGCGTCAGGGTGGGCAAATTGTGCGCCCAGTGCCGCAGGTAAACCGTAACCCATAGTACCTAACCCTCCGCTGGATAAATGATTGTTAGGGTGAGTAAAGCCATAATGCTGAGCTACCCACATCTGATGTTGGCCTACATCACAACTGATCACCGTGTTTTGTTCAGCCTGCTTTGATAATTCATTGATCAGAAAGGGCGCATAGATACCTTCAATGGGTGCATCATAGTCCCAGGCAAATTTGTCCGCATTGTTGCGGCATCTTTTTTTCCAGTTGGATATGTATAATGATGATAAATTTTTTGAAAAATAATTAAGTTTTGGTGCTAGCTCGCCGGGTAAGCTGATATTGGCCCGTTTTAATTTGCCAATTTCTGCTCTATCAATATCCAGATGAATGATGCCAGCATTTGGGGCAAATTCGGCTAACTTGCCGGTGGCTCTATCATCAAAGCGAACACCAATTGCAATCAACAAATCACATTCATGCACTGCATAATTAGCCGCTTTTGTGCCATGCATCCCCAGCATGCCTAAATTTAGGGGATCATCATAGGTTAATGTGCCAATGCCTTTAAGTGTGGTGACGACCGGGATTTCTGTCGCGTGACAAAACGCCCGGAAGTCATCGGTTGCGCTAGCAAGTACCACACCACCACCTGCATAAATTAATGGTTTTTCACTATTTTTAATACGTGCAACTGCAAGTTCCAGCAACTCTTCATTAATAATTTCTGTTGTTGCTGTTGAAAAATCAACCACCGTAGCCGCATTATTTTCAAATTCAAATTCTGCTAACTGAATATCTTTGGGGATATCAATTAATACCGGACCGGGCCTTCCGCTGGTGGCAATAGAAAATGCCTGTGTCATTACTTCAGCTAAATCTTCAATATTTTGAACCAGAAAGCTGTGCTTCACTACGGATAAGGTCATGCCGAAAACATCAACTTCCTGAAACGCATCAGTACCAATTAAAGGTGATGCCACCTGTCCAGTAATAGCAACTAATGGGATTGAATCCATATAGGCATTAGCGATCCCGGTCATTAAATTGGTAGCACCGGGTCCCGAGGTGGCAATACAAACACCCACTTTTCCGCTTGAACGGGCATAACCCTCAGCAGCCAGGGCCGCTCCCTGTTCGTGTCGACATAAAATATGACGAATTTTCTGGCCACCATCGTGAGCAACTAAAGCATCATAAACCGGCATAATAGCACCGCCGGGATAGCCAAAAATGGTATCTACTCCGGCAGCCTGTATGGCTTTTATGATGTAATCTGCTCCGCGCATTTTCGTTTTCATTGGCTTTGTATATTCCAGTTAAGCTAATTTTTACTTTTATCAACCAGTCGATTTTCTTTAATCCACGGCATCATGGCGCGTAGTTTTTCGCCAACCGCTTCAATAGGATGTGCTTTACCCAAACGCCTTTTCGCTTTCAACGTCACCGCACCACTTTGATTTTCCAGAATAAAATCTCGGGCAAATTCGCCGTTTTGAATTTCGGTGAGGATCTTTTTCATTTCCTTTTTGGTTTCTTCGGTGATAATGCGTGGTCCTCGCGTTAAATCCCCATATTCCGCGGTATTGGAAATGGAATAACGCATGTTTGCTATGCCACCTTCGTACATTAAATCAACAATGAGCTTGAGTTCGTGTAAACACTCAAAATAAGCCATCTCCGGGGCATAACCCGCTTCGGTTAATGTTTCAAAACCTGCCTGAACTAATGCAGTAGCGCCGCCACAAAGTACCGCCTGCTCACCGAATAGATCGGTTTCGGTTTCTTCTTTAAAAGTAGTTTCAATAATACCCGCCTTGCCACCGCCATTAGCTGATGCGTAAGAGAGTGCCATGTCTCTGGCTTTTCCCGAAGCATCCTGAGCTACGGCAATCAACGTGGGCACTCCACCACCCCGTGTATAGGTATCACGAACAGTATGGCCGGGACCTTTTGGAGCAACCATGATGACATCACAATCATCACGTGCTGCAATCTGCTCATAATGCACATTAAAGCCATGGGCAAAAGCCAGCGTGGCATTGGTTTTAAGGTTATCAGCCACTTCATTTTTATAGGTCGCTGCCTGGTGCTCGTCAGGAATTAACATCATCACCAGATCGGCTGCTTTTACCGCTTCAGCCACCGGCTTTACCACAAAGCCTGCAGCTTCTGCTTTAGCTTTAGATGTAGAACCGGGTTTTAAACCGATGGTGACCTCAACACCGGATTCTTTTAGATTATTGGCGTGAGCATGGCCTTGCGAGCCATAACCTAAAATACACACCTGTGCATTTTGAATAATGGAGAGGTCAGCGTCGTTGTCGTAATATACTTTCATTATATTTTTCCAGTTGTTGTTTAAATTATGTTGTTTTCAGTTAAAGTAAGAGCAAAAAAAAAACCCTCGGACTTTTCGGTTCGAGGGTTTTATGAATTTGTTACTTTTTAACTCACAACGCCCCCGTCCGGCAGAATAATCACCAGAATCACGAGGAGGAGGTTGTTAGTAAAAAATTTGTTTAACATTTTTAAAATCTTTTCATTTCTCTGTTATTGTTACATTTCAAAAATCGATGTAACCAGATACACAAAAACGCTTTGCTGAAACCCAGACTTCCGTAACGTCAACGAGCATTAGCAAATGCGTATACTTAATATAACTAATAACATATATTTGAAAAGAAGCAACACTTATTCGTAAAAAAAATCGATTTTTTTACGATATTAGTCAAAAAATAGCACTTTTCGGATAAATTAACTTATATTCCTGTAATCAGACCCTGTTTTTAATGCTACTCAGCAAAACCATTATTTCCAGTCAATATATCTGATTTTAGTCAGATCCGGGATCAATCGCCCTAAATTTTTTCCCGTAGCATCCATTAACCGCACTTCAGTATAGGAACTCACGGTTTTCTGATGGGCTATATATTGGGAGGTGGGATCGTAAAGCGGCAACCAGTTGACCCAACCATCTGCCAGGAGGGTAGTCTCCCCACTGCCATCCAGTTTTGCCTGGATAATATCCCATCCCACGTTAATAAAATCGGAGTCAGTGCTAAACTCGGTATCCTTAGAAAAACGTTCAAACAAAGTATTACTATCATTAGCTATCGGATCATGATCCGACTTACCAGTAATGTCAGTCACCTGGATGACATTGGAGCCATCTTCATTCATTACCGCAATACGTAAATTGGGCGCAGTAGAAAAACGATTTGTTTTAAAGACAATACGGCCATCAGCAGTATAATCCGGATCATTATCCGAAGCTCCGGCTACCGCTATTTCATTTATTTCGACGCCGCTACTATCCATAATCACAATGGATTCTGCATTCTGTTCTCTGAATGATACGTAGGCAATTTTTGAATCATCAAGCGACCAGGCCGGGTGGCCATCCAGTATAACATTAGTGGTGAGTTGAGTTAGACCGCTACCATCAACATTAACCGTATAAATTTCATATTGATCAAAACTGTTCTGATCAGGCGCACCATGAAAAGCTATACGAGTGCGATCATGAGATAAGGAAATGTTATCCTTAAACAGATTAGGTAAATTGGTGACACGGTTGGTCACACCGGTTGCCGGGTTGAAAGTATAAATATCGCCATTACTCCCTGCCTCGTGATCACTGATAAAAGCAATCAGGCCTGTTAATCCGCTGGGGATAGAAGCATGTTCAAAAGTATCTCCGTTGGTAAAACTAAAGGCAGGCCAGGCAGAAGTATCCGTAGTGGATGGAAATAAGGAACCAAAGTTACCGACAGCGACCGGTAGTTGCAGGTTGTCGGTAAAAATCAGGTTAAAAGGAGTTGTACTGTCAATAATGCCATCCTGATTATTAGCATCAGCACTTTGTGAAATTAGAAATTCAGCAGTATATTGCATGGCAGCCGCATCATATTTAAGGCGGCCCTGACCATCACCGATACTGTCTTCCACATCAGTGCCATTGTCGAAATAATCATCCAGATAATGTGAACTTGAACCCGATGCGACAATAAGATGTTCGTCATCATTGGTATCGACCATACCGTTTTTATTGCTATCCAGAATTAACTTTAGTACATCAAAATTCATCGGAGTTGAATTCAACGTATTGTTATGTGTGGGATCATCCCAACGCACGGCCAGATAAATATCCCTGTCATCATTGAGAAACCCCCACTCCACGTTAATATCCCGTCCCGGATCCGCTGAATTGGCGCTATCGAACAATTTTACAGTTTGCGTATTCGTCTGGCTGAAAACCGAAAAATCAGCCACGCCATCGATAACAAAGCGAGATGCCAGAGATGGTTTGGCTTGAGGTGGTGCTGGAGGCGGTGGAGGCGGTGGTTGTGGTGAACTTCCTCCACCACAGGATGTAAGACCCACGCAAAACATCATCATGATCACCTTGCTAAATCCCGTCATAATTTACCTCCAGAAAAAATTTGTTCCAATTAAGCTGATTAACTGTCTCAATCAATACATTCCCACTTAGATTAATGTTTGAATAAAAAAATACTCTCTGGTGGTAAATTATAGTCTCTAAAAGACCTATAGCAACTGTATTTCGGCTTGATTCATCGGCATAAATAGCTCAGACTGAGAATGATAAAAATAATAATCGGGAACAATTTATGAATAATCTGCTCAATTTACCCAATAAAATTCTCACCTTTTCTGCTCTGCTACTGGTCTTTTTGTCTCCTTATAGCCACTCTAAACCTGTCAATGCAGATGTACTGGCCAAAAAAGTAGCACCGGATGTCATTAAATGGCGTCGGCATTTCCATGAAAATCCAGAACTATCCAATCGAGAATTTAAAACCTCCGCCTATATTGCTGCCTATCTGAAAACATTAGGACTAAAAGTGCAAACCGGCGTTGCCCATACCGGCGTAGTGGCCATTTTAGATAGCGGTAAACCCGGACCCGTGGTGGCCCTCAGAGCAGATATTGATGGATTACCTGTTATTGAATCGGCACCTCTGCCTTTTGCCTCAAAAGTCAAAGGGGAATATGAAGGCAATAGTGTAGGTGTAATGCATGCCTGTGGCCATGACACGCACATTGCCATGTTAATGGGTGCAGCCAAAGTACTCACACAGATGAAAGAGCAGCTTCGAGGGAAAGTGAAATTTATATTTCAACCCGCAGAAGAAGGCGCACCTGTCGGGGAAGAAGGTGGGGCTTATTTAATGGTGAAAGAAGGTGTACTGAAAAAACCAGATGTGGATGTGATTTTTGGACTGCATATTTCCTCCGGGTTAGATGTAGGTACTGTTTCCTATCGAAGTGGTGGCATTATGGCATCAGTGGATCCTTTTAAAATTGTGGTCAAAGGAAAACAATCCCACGGTGCTTACCCCTGGGAAAGTATTGATCCTATTGTCACCGCATCACAAATTATTATGGGATTGCAAACTATTGTCAGCCGAAATGTAAACCTGATTGAAAATGGTGCGGTGGTGACTGTAGGTGCTATTCATGGTGGAAATCGCACCAATATTATTCCGTCTAAAGTCGAAATGGTGGGCACCATACGCACTCTAAACGAACCTTCCCATAAGTTGATCCTGAAAACCATTAAAGAAAAAGCACAGTATATCGCTAAAAGTATGGGGGCTACCGCTGAAGTTACCGTCCCCTATGGTGGCAATTACCCCATTACCTATAATGATCCAAAGTTAATGAAAAAAATGCTGCCCACGTTAATTAACACTGCCGGAGAAGAACACGTCATTGAAACCAACCCGGTTTTTGGCGCTGAAGATTTTTCTTTTTACCAAAAAGAAGTAGCAGGACTGTACCTATTCGTAGGCGGTAAAGATCCCAAAATGCCGGATGACAAGGCACCTTCTCATCACACGCCAGAGTTTGTTATTGATGAAGACGGCATGAAGCTGGGCGTCAGATTACTCACCCATCTGACCCTTGATTATATGCAACAGAATTAGAGGCCCATTATGACATTGTATAAACCGGTTTATTTGCCCCTGTTACTGCTGCTGGGTAATCTGTGTTATTTCAGCTCCATTAAGGCCGAAGACACCCCACCGCCCCCCATTCCTGATACTGAAATCTATCTTTTTGATGTGGTTTACCAGGGAAAAACTATCCGGCTTAAAAATGTAAAAAATATTTCAAATCATCCAGGTTATGACAATCAGCCATTTTTTACGCCCGCTGATCACTCAATACTCTTTGCATCCCAACGTGATGGCAAACAAACCGATATCTATGAATATTTTATTGATAGTAAACAGTTAAAACCACTGACTCAAACACCTTTTATGGAATATTCACCCATGACAACAGCTGATAATCAGACCATTACCTTTGTCAGAGATGGTGAAAATCCCAATCAGACTATCTGGAAAATGGACCGACAAACCGGTAAAAGTGAATCCGCTATTCCTTCACTCGAACCCGTTGGTTATTATGCCTTTAATCATAATAATCAGGATCTACTGTTCTGGTCTCGTTACGGTTTTAATGTGACTTACCTCGATCTTGAGAAAAAAACCGAATTTTTTGTCAGTGGACATGCCATTCCCAGTAGCCCAAAATTAATCCCAAACAACCATCAATTCAGTTTTGTGCATCGACAAACCAATGAAACCGTGTGGATTAAAGCTTTTAACCCTGAAAATAAAACCATTCGCCCCATTTTGGCAATCAATGGCTCAAACTATGATTATTGCTGGACTCCCAAAGGAAATCTGCTTCGGGCTGAAGGTACCATGCTCTACCTGGGGAATGAAAAGAGCGGCTGGGCCAGAGTTCTCGATCTGAAAGGCTTTGGTTTGCACCGAGTTACTCGCCTGGCTTTAAGCTCAGATGGAAAAAAACTGGCCGTGGTGGATAATCCCTAACACCATCCTCTAATCAATCTGAATATTCACTGGTGGCCTCAAAGGACGTAGTTGCTTCTGGATTTTTAAATCCTTAAACATTAATTTCTGCTTAAATGCTTCATTCTGAAGTGATAAGGCTCTTTCCAGTAATTGAGTAACTTCCAGAAAAAGTTCATAGCGAGGATTAAACTGGTAAAGCATAGCTTTACCAGATTTTTTCTTGATAAGAAGATTTTTTTTATGCATACGCTCAAGCTGTTTTTGAACAGGGCTCAGATCTGTTTCAAAAACTCTAGCTATCTCAGTAGCATAGCCCTCACCTCGGGCCATAATAAACAATAACACACGCTCCGCATTGCGGGATCCAACGACTGCTTGCAACATCACAAATTCCTTATATGATTACAGGTTTACATCTGAAACCTAGTATATAGGTTTAAATATCATATTACCAGTTTACAAAAACGGAGGTTTGTTTAATTTTAGTTATTTTTGTATTTTTATTTGACATGGAGTTAACTCCATCTATTACACTCAAGTCAATATTCACATCAAGTATTTTAAGGTAGGCCCTACAGCTATGAAATCTGCTCAAAAACAAACCAGCCTCACCTGGCTGGCTCTTTTTACTACCACAGGTACCCTGGTCTGCTGTGCCATACCGATAATTCTGGTGACTCTGGGTATGGGTGCGACTGTGGCCTCTATGGTGAGTACCTTTCCTTTTTTAATCACTTTGAGTCAACATAAAGTCTGGGTATTTGCTATTTCAGGTGTTTTGTTAACGTTGTCTCTCTGGTTAATGTATCGACCAGGAAGGAGTTGTCCAACGGATCCTGATTTAGCCGCTATCTGCACCAAAACACAAAGATGGAATCGCCGCATTGTCTGGTTCTCCGTTATTTTATGGGGCATTGGCTTTTTTGCAGCATTTCTTGCATTGCCCCTGCAAATATGGCTGGAAAGTTAAGCCTTTATAAATCAGTTGGAAATGAAGAAGTTTTTAAAATTAAACATTATTTTGGAGAAAATTAAAATGAATAAAAAAAATATCGCATTTATTCTATCAGCTTTCATCGCTCTGTTTTTTAGTGAGCAGTCTTTTGCGAAAGAATATGCCTATCAGGGTCAGGTAAAAGGTATGGTTTGTTCATTTTGTGTTTACAACGTAACAAAAAAAATCGGACTAATACCGGGGGTGATTAAACCTACGGTGAGTGTTAATCTTAAGTCTGGGCATATTGAATTCCTCGCTACCATGCCAATTGAAAAACAACAGGTTGCTTCCGTTTTTAAAGAAACCGGATTTAAATTAATAAAACTGAATAGAACGGAACATATTAATTCCTCTCCTTTAAAATTCAATACCCAACCTCAATTTACCATTCAGTTTTCACTAAAAAAAATGGATGAAATAGAACCTGTATTAGACGCTATTGGAAAACTGGCAGAAGCACACACCAGTCTTCTTTCAGTAAAAGCACCCCTGAGCAAAGAAATGGAAATACTCCAGCCACTAATTGGCGGTCGACAAAAAGAAATCAAAATAAATTACTTGCCAGGAGATAAAAATGAAATAGAAGTAAAACTTTTTTACCTTCAAACTATCTCCGGAAAGAAGAGTTAATTAATAATTAAAGGTGAACACGATGAAAAATAATTTAATTACCACTATTTTAATAACAGCAGTTATTATATTTTTCAGCCAATCAGTTTTTTCGGCCGAAAAACATTACCAGTTAAAGGTCAATGGCCTTGTGTGTCCTTTTTGTGAATATAATATTGAAAAAAAACTGAGTAAACTTGATGGCGTGTTGAAGGTAAAGGCTAACTTGAAAGAAGGTTTAGTTAATATATTGGTGGCCGAAGGGAAAACGCTTCCAGAAGATGCTGTTCGACAGCAAATTACTGATGCTGGATTTACCCTGAAAGGAATCGATGAGCATGAACCAGGCAAAATCAAGACTCATTCTGAGAATAAATAATGTCCCGACAACATTTATTAAGTAGTGTGGTTGTACCTCCCTGCAAATATTTTACCGTTGTACTACTTATCCTAAACACAAGCCTAATCGTCAAAATCCAGGCAGCTCCCATTACCTTTAATACGGCCTTACCTGTTGCCAAAAATGCCTTTGTTAATCGGGAACAGTTCTTTTTTAAACGATTTAAATCAGACACTGGCCCAGCTAAACGCAATCTTAAGGTCAGTGGACTGGTTTCTGTAATGGGATATGGCATAACGCCTAAACTGGCCCTTTTTGTAGCCGTCCCTTATTTAGACAAAAAAACTGATTTCCGTTTCAACGATACAATATTCTCTCTTTCAACAAAAAATATTGGGGATACTAACCTGTTTGCACGATATACTTTTCTGCAAAAGGATGAACGGAGTAAAACATTTAGAATAGCAGGCTTTGCAGGCATTAAGGCCCCAACCGGAATCGATAATAAAAAAGATAGTCTGGGTCGTCTTCCTGTTCCGCTTCAGTCAGGATCAGGGTCCTGGGATTACTTACTGGGAACAGTTATCACCTATCAGGTTCTGGATTTCCAGATTGATGCACAACTCAGCACGCAACAAAAAGGCCAGGCTAATAATTTTCGTGCAGGTAATAACTACAATGCAGATATCTCCTTACAATACAGAATACTACCCCAACAGATAAGCCGGGATACCCATGGTTTCGTCTATGCTGTTATCGAGGCAA
>DRNA01000460.1 GCA_011322365.1 Aeromonadales bacterium
ATATTATGGTGAATATTGAATCCCCGCTGGGCGTGTTAAGAGCCGAAGAAATTGCCGCCAGCTCGGATCGAATTTCAGCCATCGTTTTAGGTACCACGGATCTGGCCAATGAATTAAAGTTAAATTTAAGTAAAGATCGCCTCGGACTTATTGGCAGCCTTTCTATGGTATTACTGGCTGCCCGTGCTTATAAACGTTGTGTGGTGGATGGGCCGCATCTTGATCTGAAAGATGTTCAGGCCTGCGAATTTTCCTGCCGTCAGGCCCGAGATCTGGGCTTTGATGGCAAAACCATCATTCATCCAGTCCAACTCACCTACACTAACGATGCCTTCACTCCCCGTCAGGAGGATATCCAGCGGGCTAAAAAAATTATTGTTGCCCTTGATGAAGCCAGAGCCAACGGACGCAGTGTAGCGGTGGTGGATGATCAGCTGGTTGAGCCATCTTTACACGATTGGGCGCTGAGAGTGATTAATATCTTTGAACAAGTACAGAAATTAGGTCAAAATGACCTGCTGGGAAAATAGTTCCCATAAAGAGATAAAAGTGAGGCTAATCAGTGTGAGCAGCAAAACCAATTCAGGAAATTTTTTTGAAGATTTTACCCTGGGGCAAACCATCCAGCACGCCACACCGCGCACCTTAACCAACGGAGATGCCGCACTCTATACCGGCCTGACCGGTAGCCGTTTTGTACTGCAAAGCTCGGCTGTTACTGCAAAAAACTACGGTTTTCAGCAGATCCCTCTGGATAATCTACTGGTTTTTCATATTGCCTTTGGTAAAACCGTGGCTGATATTTCTTTAAACGCCGTGGCCAATCTCGGTTACGCTGATGTTAAATTTTTACATCCGGTTTTTGCCGGCGATACCCTGTCCGTCCATTCTGAAATAATTGGCCTCAGAGAAAACAGTCACGGCCGCTCGGGGATTGTGTATGTTCACTCCACAGCGGTTAATCAGGACAATGAGATCGTATTAAGCTGGAATCGCTGGGTGATGGTGGCCAAGCATGATGTAGAGGCAGCGCCACCAGAAGCCCATATCCCGAAACTGCCGGAGTATGTTTCAGAAACCGATCTTCCCATCCCTGAAGCCTTAAATTTCTCAGATTTTAATACGGTTGAAAGTGGTTGTGACTATTACTGGGATGATTATGGTGTGGGAGAGCGCATTGATCATGGCAATGGCATGACCATTGATAATACCGAACACACCATGGCAACAAAACTCTATCAGAATAATGCCCGGGTACACTTTGACGAAGTGTATATGAATGGTTCTAATTTCCGGCGTCGATTAATGTATGGTGGCCACGTTATTTCCATTTGCCGAGCCATTTCACATAATGGGCTGGGAAATGCGTTGCTTATTGCTGCCATTAATGGAGGCGTTCATGCAGCTCCTACATTTGCCGGCGATACGCTGTATGCGTTTTCAGAGGTCAAACAGAAATGGGAAATCAATCGGAGCAAAAAGGTTGCAGCCCTACGCATAAAAACCTATGGCGTAAAAAATCTACCATCCACAGAAATCGATAGCCCCTACTCTGAAGTCGAAGGTGAAAAACTGTTAAAACCTGAAATTGTGCTAGCATTGGATTATACCGTTTTAATGCCTATGAAATAATAGTGATGTCTGATCAGCAATGTCCTAAATGCCACTCTATCCGAACAGTAAAAGACCAGCATATTCTCAAGGGGATATGCCCCTCTTGTGGAATAGCCTATGACAAATGGAAAAAAAACAAGAGTCAAAACCAGACAGAATTTCGTGCTGATAATGCCCCTTTAACTCAAGCTGATAAACCTCTCCATCGCCTGAAAAATACCCTGCTATTTGTACCTGAAAAAATTGATATGCTGGTTTTTCGAAGCAGGGTGATCATTTACTTTATATTTTTTATCTGGGGGTGGAAATTTATTCTTTCAGGCTCAGGCTGGCAGGCAATTATGGGCTCGTTTATGCACAACATTAATTTGCCTTTTCACGAATTTGGACATGTTCTTTTTATGCCCTTTGGTCGATTTATGACTTTATACCCGTGATACCTGGAAATACAGGATTTCAGAGCTTCAGTGGAAATCCAGATCAAGGCATCGCTTGCAGGGAATGACAATTCATTTACAAGGGCGATAACGATGGACTGGGTTTCCACTGAAGTTCCCGAAGGGCAAGCCTATAAGCACCCATCTTCTTTGTTATGAAAGCTGGATTTAGAATAACTAATACTGCGCTTTCAAGCCTCGAATATGGACGCTTCTAGACTTGCTGAAACCTGTATTTCCAGGTATCACGGGTATATAGGCGGCAGCCTTTTTCAAGTGTTATGGCCCTTTATTATAGCGATGGTTTTCATTATTAAACAAAAAGATAATTTTGCTGCATCAATAATGATCTGGTGGATGGGTCAGAGTTTTATGGATATTGCACCCTATATTGCCGATGCATCAGAGCGTTCAATCCCGTTAGTGGGCGGAAACGGAAAAGAGGGACATGACTGGGGCAATTTACTGGAAATGCTTAACTGGCTGCCTTATGACAAAACACTGGCTCATATCAGTTTTAATTTGGGAATTTTATGCATGTTATTCAGCTTTGTCTGGGGGGGTTACCTGCTGTTAAAACAGTATCAGAAAATGTAATAAATTATTGTCTGCCTCCAACATCCTCATAGTAGATAAACTATTTCATGCCTATGCACTTAACTCCATCATAATATTAACCGAAAGAATAATATTAAATTTGTTAAAATAGAAATGCATTATCTAACAATTAAGTTGTCATCCCGAAGGTTTGCCCCATGACCGCAGGGAGTGCTTTGGGATGACAGAGATCTTGTTGATCGTAGAACAAATACCTGAGTGACATACAGAGGCTTGGCTTAATTTCTTACAGGGGCAATACTCAGCTCAACTCGTCGATTCATTGAACGGCCTAATTCGGTTTCATTAGTGGCCACAGGGAATCCTTCACCCGCGCCATATGCCTGAATCCTTCGAGGTGAAATACCTTTAGTGATGAGATAACTCGCTACGGAATTGGCTCGTCTTTCAGATAAATCCAGATTGTAAGAATCACTACCCACACTATCAGTATGCCCAACGACTTTCAGTACCGTATCCGGGTATTTTCTTAACACCAGAATGACTGAATCCAATACATCCATAAATGAGACCCTCAGATCGGAGCGATTGGTATCGAAGGTAATTTTTTCTGGCATCACCAGACGAATGTTATCGCCTTCTCTTTTTACCTGTACGCCAGAATTTAGTAAGGTCTTACGTAATTGTGATTCCTGACTATCCATATAGGCACCAATACCTGCACCTATAGCACCACAACCTGCTGCGGCATTTCTGGCATGTTTGCCAGATTCACCGGCGCCAATTAAACCACAGACGATTGCTGCACCCAGTCCATATTTGGTTGCGTTACTGGTTTTTTGTTCGCCGGTGTAAGGATCAAAGGTTTGACAACTAACCAGGCTAACAAACGATGCCGTGATAATTAATGTTTTCAATAGTTTCATTTTATACTCCAGAATATTAAGATAATCTATTTAGGACATTTTTCAGAACTCTCCATATTTTGAAAAAATCTGCCACTGTTAAACGGTCAATGTTGAATCTGAATCGTCATCATCATCGGAAAAATTCTCAACCTGGGGCTCCAATTGCTCATCAGGCCATATATCCTGATAACTGGCATAATAACTGGCAAGAAATAATGGACCCACAAAAAACACCGCAATAAAATAAGTGATTGCAATGATGAAAAACAAGACCAGAGTTACCAGACCATAAATAAAAAATGAGAGAACATTCGCACTACAGGCTTTAAAAGATTCCAGTAATGCCTGAACCGGTGTAAACGATTTTTTAATAATTAAAACGGGGGCAAACCAACCTGCAATCATAAAAGGTAATGAGACTAATAACATCACTAATATAGCTACTAATGTTTTCTGCAATACCACAGGATTATCAAAGAAAACTAGCAATGCCGTTTTCTCTCCAGACTCCGCTACGGTTTTCATAGCAACCTGCAATGCATCCAAATCGATAATTGTGCCTAAAAATTTAACAAAAAATAGTGCAATAGTTAAATTAATTAACGTTAACAGGCCTCCTAAAATTAGTAATGGCCTGGCATGTTTTTTTAAGGGTTCAAATAAAATGGCAGGGGTCCATTCCTCTCGAAGGACACAAGCTTCACCCGCCAGATAAAAACCACTCCAGAAAACCGGGCTCAGTAAGTTAAACGCTATCGATAAACCCAGGAGGTTGGAAAACAATGCCAGCCCCAGAAACACAAACATGGCAATATTCCAGCGTACTAAATTATTTTTCAATAACCCAGCACCACTGGTCACCCAGGCATACCCGGCTAAAGCAGGTCTTATTCGATATGTTTTTTGCTGCATTTAATCTTTTTCTCTCTAATTAGTGAATGTCTACCAACGGTGGTGGCTCTGTAGTAAGCAACATGGATTGATTTTCCTTATACCACTGACTCAACCCGAATTTTTTAATTCCACGTAAACCTTGAAGACCACCCGAATGTAACATCACAATTTTGCTATTTTTTGCAAAAAAACCACGTCTGGCTAAATCTTCTACTGCCAACGCCAGTTTTGTCACATATATCGGCTCAAGCATAATACGCTGATCAGAATAAAATTGTTTGATATAACTCGCAATTTCTGGCGATATTTTGGCGTAACCTCCCCCATGATAGCCATCAATTAATTGACTGTTAGACCATAGTTTTTGCAATAATTCATTTTTACTTTTATCTGATTTTTTAGCCAGTTCGTTGCATTGCCGCCATAATAGATTAATTCGCTGACTGATGTCATTAAAATCATTAACTACAGGAATACCAACAACCCTTATGTTCCTTTCCCTTGCAGCAAGGGCCGCGCCTGCAAAAGTTCCCCCGGAACCCACTGCCAGACAAAAATACCGGGTATCCTGAGGTAATTCGTCAATTAACTCACCCACCCCTTTGAATGCCAACAATGAACTACCTCCTTCAGCAATAATAGTTGCAGCAGGGTATTGCTGCTGCAGAGATTGCAGAAAATCTTCCGTATTTTTTTGACGATAGGTTTTTCTATCCAACCATTGTATTTCTGTTTTCCATTGTCGCAAATCGTCAATCATTGCTGATTGATAATGTGTCTCTTCTCCTCTAACAAATACAGTCAGGGGAATTGAAAGCTGATAACAACAATAACCCAGGGCATGTAGATGATTGGACCAGGCACCACCAAAACTGATGACCTCAGGCTTATCAGTTGATAATAATGCCTTCAGCTGGTATTTCAATTTACGCCATTTATTTCCGGAAATTACTGGATGGATCTGATCATCTCTTTTGACTGAAACCTGCAAGTTATGCAACCGGAAAATTGGGCGATCGATAGCTGTTAGCGAAGAGGAGGGCTTTATTGATAGTACTTCATCAATGCAATCAACAGCTTTCATAATCAATATACCGTTTTAGCATGCTAATCATTATTTTTTGGGGTATTTGTCTGCCCTCAGGGGTGAGGGAAATCGTAGTGTAACCTCATGTTGAGGTTTGACCGATAGACTCAGGCTATCTGGCTGGCTTCA
>DRNA01000461.1 GCA_011322365.1 Aeromonadales bacterium
TCAGGAGTATCTCCACCAGGTGACACATCAAATCGCGCTGATCTATCAACATAACGAGAAGTCCAGTTAACATTCAAATCATCTAACCTATAATTTAAAGATAACCTCAACTGCCATCTCGGATCACCCACTTCTCCAACTTCAACATTTATTTCATCAGGTCGATTCTGGAATTCAAAAACCTCAAGTGTAATTAACTTACTGATAAAAAGATTACTGGAAAAACGTCCAGGTAGATCCAGCCCAATATCCTGAAGGTTTGTTGCATAGGATATATTGGTTTCTACACCCCTGACTTTCTGAGCAGATGCATTGATAAAACCTGATCGAACCAGAGTAATATCGTGGGTGACCGGATCCCTATCAATTTGACCACAAAAATTAACATCAGGACCACCGGTAGCATCAACACAGTTATCAGCTACAGTTTGAGCAGAAACACTGGTAATGGCATCGGTTAGATCAATATCATAGAGATCCATCGATATTGAAAAATCTTCAATAAATGTCGGCATCCAGATAATACCAAAAGTAGTAGAATCGGAATCCTCAGATGTTAAATCGGGATTACCCCCTGAAATAACATTGACAGAAACATTATCGTTTGCTTCAAAGCCAGCAGGAATACCCAGAGCCGCACAGTTTGCCGCTCTATCCGGATCGTCGGAAATATTATCATTATCACAAGGATCTGAGACTCGACCAAAACCAGGTGATTGTGGGCTAAACGCCTCTGAAATATTCGGTGCGCGCACCGATGAAGCAAAAGTTCCACGGAATATCAAGCCATCTATAGGTGCAAAAGTAAGTCCTACTTTCCATGCATTAGCTTTACCTGCATGAGAATAATCAGCATTTCTAAAAGCTGCATCTATGGAGAGTTCATGGGCAAAGGCCATTCCTTCTATTAGTGGTACTTTAATCTCAGCAAAATATTCAGTTACATCAAATTTACCAAATTCATTAGGTGTTGCTGCGTTAGTTAAAATACCAGATTGAGTTAGCGAGTCAGTCACTGTTGAAGAAAATTCTTGTCTGTATTCATAACCAAGTGCTATTCCGACAGGACCTCCCTGTAAACTGAATAATTCATCTGTATCAAAGGTAATAGAACCACCATAGAGTTCCTGGCCAATTTCATCTTGTCTTAAAACATCCGCAGAGACATAATCCCTGGCCGCCTGAGAAGCTGCCCCAAAGCCAAAGATATTATAAGGTACACACTGTCCACTATTGAGCGTGGCAGGATCCACATAACCAGGCCCCTGAGCACCGGGTACCTGACTTCTACACGCTACTTCTCCAGTTGCAGGATCAATTACCGCATCTAACGCAGCATTGAGGTTACCAGGAATCAAAGAGCTAAGTGTTTGTCGACTGTTGTTTGATTTACCATTAATGTAATAAGTATCATAAGCAAATTCCGTTTGACTCAAGGTAAATTCACCTTTAAAACCACCAACAAATCTAAAGGTCTCACGTTTATTATTAGCTGCTCGATTACCCAATTCGTCAAAAAACTTGGCCATAGAGACTGTTGTTTGACCTGAATCTAGTAGAGTTTGGCGTAGTGACGGATCCAAAAATGGATTATCCACTACATTGATACTGATGTTGCCAAATCTGAAACTGGGTTGAAATTGTTGTTTGATATCAGTTCGAACGTATTTGAAATCACCGTAGGCCTGAATATTTTCGCTTATATCATAATTAAATGTGGAGCCCACATTTATTTTCTGAGCACTTGGTAAAATATTTTCTGTTCGCTCGGTGAAAAAACAGGTATCACAACCCCCAGGGAAATTACCGAATGCAAAACTGTTGGTCCCCTCGCGATTTACCTGAAGGATAGGTGTGCCATCCGGCAGAAAAGTATAACGAGCAGCGGCAGGGCCAAAGGGGTTAATAACACCAAAACGATTGATTAACTCTGAACCAACAAAAGGTACCGTTATGCGATCAGCAATACCATCATCTTCCCCGGTATCATTCGGGTTAAGAATAGTGCCAAAATTATTTAATTGACGAATATCCGCAGATAACACTTCCGCAGTGATTTCACGGCCGGCAAAAAATGTCACATTGCCCTTACCGTCACCAAAACTAGAGCCCGCTAAAATATTAATATTAGCATTTCCAGCCCCAACACCCTCCAGCGATCGGGTGCCCGTCATGTTGACTTCAAAGCCTTCGAAATCTTCACGCAAGATTACATTAACCACACCCGTTACCGCATCTGATCCGTAAATTGCCGAAGCACCACCGGTGATAATTTCCACTCTTTCTACCAGGCTAATCGGTATAGTACTTAGGTCAACCTGAGCAGAGCCAGGTGTGTTAGCCACATGACGTTTTCCGTTCACCAGAGTTAAGGTTCGAGAAGGCCCCAGATCCCGTAAATTGGCAGAACTGATACCTGCTTGTTGATTACCACCAGCATTACCCTGTAGAGTATCTGTAGCGGCAATCGCCGACAGTTCAGCCAGAGCACTACCTAAATCAGAGGTGCCAAATCTTGCTAATTCTTCTCTAGTTACGACTGTAATCGGAGTCGCCGAAGATAACTCAACAGAGGGGATTCGGGACCCAGTTATAACTATTTTTTCACCTGTTTCATTTTCAGCATCTGCATCAGGCGAATCTGAATCTGCAGCCAATGATAATTTCATTGACATAGTAGCCATGGCTGCACAGGTTATCAAGGCCACGTTTATTGCGCGAGTGAGTTTAGATTTTTTTATGGTTTTCAATGGTATATCTCCCATAGTATGTTGTTATTATTAATAAATTAAGTATATAACTTACTGAATTTATTTTATCTTACATAATTATTTTTAATCAAGCCACTATATTTATTCTATTTCAAAACCGGGTTTGTAAATGTAAATATTCAAGTCAATTGTGATACAGAACTAATAGTTTCCTCTTGTTTAACTTACTTAATATTGTTCCAAAAATTTTGTTTTTCAGTGTGTGGTATTAACCTCCAGTTAAAATTTAAAGTTTTTCTTGTCAATTATGATATCAAAAAATTCATTAAATAAGCCTGTGCCTGCTTTGAAAATGTTAGTACTATCAAACATTTTCTGTCTCTAATTGAGTAACAAAAGGTTTTATTTGTTCGTCGAAGTCATTACTACTCAGTTAAGTTATATATTTTATAATTGAATATATTTGGATTACTGCCCATAGAAAATGCATTATAGAGTCAATACTGAAGCTTCATCCATCAGCATTTAGAAAGTAATTCTCCCTACACGCAAAATTTGAAGATACCTACAAAAATATATTAATTACGTATTTTGTTAAAAATAGTTCAATCAACCGAACTTTCTATCCATACCAAAATATGAATAAATCCACTACTTCAATCACAGATACTACCTTTAATATTCAGGATAGGTCAAGCGAAAGGTTTAATCTGATAAAACGGTCACTCCTATTTTCAGTTGACCAAGAGGGATACTAATAACGACAACTTACAGTTTATTGATAACAAAAACAAAGTTTTTCTCAATGCTTCACTAGTTTTTAGCTATCACAATTAATCCGTCCATAATCAGAAACTATATAAGCTTTAACCCATCATTAGTGGCAGGGCCGGATCATAGTTTTAGGACTAAAGAGGGTAAAAACATCCTTTTTAGCGTTAATTAATCTTTGGAGCCTTTGAACTTATTGGCATTTTCAGGATCAGATCTATCAAATTAATTGATTGGATCTGAAGATGACCTTTATAACACATTTAGAAAAACTGGAAGATAATCGCAAAGATATTAATAAAAGCTACGATCTGGTTGATATTATTCTTTTAACAATGGCTGCCGTTTTATCTGGCTGGCGCTAAGGGTTGGAAAGCCATCAAAATATTTGGTGACTCTAAACTGGATTGGTTAAGGCTGCATCGCCCGTTTAAAACAGGCATACCGACA
>DRNA01000462.1 GCA_011322365.1 Aeromonadales bacterium
AGGATATCACTAAAATAGAAATTGAATCACAAGATGAGACTGAAGATGTCACTGAATTCGCTCTAGAAAAATATCTTGAAGAATTCATTGTTAGCAATTTTACTCGTATATTTGGAACTGAGTTGAACCTTTATACTGATCCCGTCGAGGATGTTGTTGGCCAACAATTCAATACTGATATTGGTATTATAGATTTATTAGCTCAAGAACCAGATGATGGGGATTATGTGGTAATTGAATTAAAGAAAGGTCAAGCTTCAGATAAAGTTGTGGGGCAAACATTAAGATACATGGGGTGGGTCAAAGAAAATCTTGTTACAGAGAATCAGAATGTAAAAGGTATTATTATTTGCCATGAGCAGGATGAAAGGTTGTCTTATGCTATGAAAATGGTTCCTGATATTGCGCTTAAATTCTATGAGGTGTCGTTTTCACTTAAAGATGCGCCCTAGATAGCTCAAGGCTTACATAGACACCCATCTTAATGAGGATAAAAAATAACAGATTTTTACTAAATTTACAGAATAAGAAACTTTTTTAATTTATTCTTCTGGATAATTTAAAGTTCCACCTGTTTTTTACATAAAAAGGAGTGTGCCGACTTTTTTGCCTTCCCTGATCTGCCTGCATTCGCCTGTCTGGCAATACGTTCATTAACCGTGCGCATTAGCCAACTAACATTCATTAAGCGTTCTCGCCAGATTTCTGCTTCATCATTTAAAGTGGCCAGCTCAGCTTTGCCCAGCGTAGCGCCGCTCAGATAGCGTTGCGACAATGCAAAGCCGCCATAGAGCTGATGCCATCGGTTAATAATCTCATCCATGCTCCAGGCCTGTGCCTGAGCGATATTGATATGTAAAACAACATGATAGTGATTAGACATAATCGAATAGGCGCAAACATCAATGGCAAAAGCACTGGATGCTTCATGGAGCCTGTCTTCCAGCCATTGTCTACGATGTTCGTATTTTTTACCACAGAGCCATGATTGTCGAACACAGCGGGATATACAGTGGTAATAGGGTGTGGCTTCGAGTGAAACCTGAGTATAACGGGGTTTTGGCATAATCTACTCCCTGATTGCGGTTGAAATCCTTCTATAGATTAGCAATTTACGCCTGTGGTGGTATGATGTCAATAGTTATGATGGGTGTCCCGGTAAGCCCTCCAGCCCCACCAGAATATCAAAATCTGTTTTAATTAATGTTTCAGAAACTACTTCTGGAAATCCATTTTTGTAGTACAGATTTACTGCTCCGATGCGGAGTATTGAATTGCTAATTTTCACAGGCAAAGGAAGTTGATCCGGTAGACTGAGCAATAACAAAATTATTGCTGCTCCGACAACTAAAAAACTTATACGAAATATAGTTTTTATCATAAAAACTCACTGAATTAATATGCACCTGCCACCCTGTATAGCAACAACTATCCTGACACAGGGGGACACTGGCGCTCACATGAAAAACTAATCAAGCAACAGGTCAAATAAATCATACCCTGAAATCATAACCTTTCTCCTGATCTCAATACCCCTCAGCATCGTATAAAACAATTTTGGTGCTGAGGGTCAGCCAAATTCATTATATTAATACCTGCTATTTCGCAATAAAAAAACTGGCATCTTATATTTCTATGGAAAAAGTATGATGGTAATTTGTATAATTTAAATGGGTAAAATGTCAGATTTTAAATCGGTTAACCTCTTTTTTATTATGATGGTAAAGCGGTAAAACAGGGCTAATAGTACTAAATCGTATGATATTTAATTTGGTAAATTGTATGATGGCAGTGTGTACTCTACAGGGCACTCTACACCTACCTCTTTTCAACTTGAATTTAGACTATTTCTTACAATTTGTAACTCCTTCACTTCTACCTAAATGCACACTCCATACGACATAACAGTAGCCATTCCCAATAGATAATAGCTCATACTTAAACATCTTACCCCACGGGTCATTTAACAGAATAGTCAGATTATTAAATTTATTTTGTTTCAATTTCCTCAATTGATCAAGACCTTGTTCATTTGATGGATACATTTTATTTTCCAACATATAATTTTCTAATAACTCAGATAATGAAGACATCATATGCTGAGCTCCTTCTTCTCTTGTTACTGTTTTTTCATACATTTCAAACCAAAAAAAATATACTGAAAAAACTAAAACTATAAATATCAGCATACCTGAAAAAATAACTTTGCTTTTAGTCACAACTTTTTTTCCTCCATGATAATTCATCCAGATCAGGCTTACTTCTTCTCTCAATACCTTTTAAAAAGTCCTCATAAGACCATTCATTAATATAAATTTCAGTATGACGATCTGTAAACGTTCCTTTACCACCTATAATAGATTCATTAAATTCTGACGAGACATATGAAGAAAGCCCTAAATTATTTATCGCATCTACATGTAGTAATTCATGGAACACTGTCATTCTTAACTCAAATTTTAGTTGAGGAGCTAAATCACCATAATAACGACTATTCAATGCAACAGTCGTACTGTTTACTGTAAAACCTGGATTAGACTGCAATCTATTACTATAGAATGAAACCTCTGGAGATAAGCCAGGAAAGTCACTTCTAACAACACTATACGCATTTACAACATCCTCTGCCGTTGTACCCGTTATGTCTCTAATATACACAGGATTCCCCAAAACATACCCAAAAGTATTAACCCCTCCAAGTAATCCTATCGGGTCGGACTGTATGTACCTACCCAGACTAGCATCATAATCCCTGAAATAATTATAAGCATAACCCGTTTCCCCATCAAAATACTGCCCGGGGAATTTCAGATTCTGCCCATCACTCACTTCAGCCAGGCTCTGTCCAAATGGCATTGTATTAGATGTCCACACCACTCGCCTGTCCTGATCGGTCATTAACCTGGGCGAGCCTAAATGATCGTTATGAATGAATATTAATTGAGCGGCCAGCTGCCCAGCATCACCAAACTGGTAGTCAACCCGAGCAATACGCTCACTCCCCATATACAGGTATTCATTAATCGCCTCCCCCCGTTCACTGGTTTCTGCAATTAACTGATTAGCCTGATTATAATGGAAATGCGTTACTTTCTGAGTGCCATCCGTCTGCCTTACGGTTTTACTCACCCGCTGACCTCTGGCATTGTAAAGACCGTTTTATATCTATATCGCATTCAATTTTCTCTGTTTTTTCTTAAAACACACTTTTTAATAACAAAAACAGCCTTCTAAGCCATAAAACAGGCTCTTTTTCAAACCTTTTTATTTTCCTTTCAATCACTTACGTTGGTCCTACCCCAAGTTGTATATCCACTATTTCTCAATTTTTAACAACTCAACTATGTAGGACTCAACCCGATCTTTAGATATTGCGTCATCAATGAACGGCGTTGAAAGCCGCTGCAAAACTTCCCACATTGGTTCATATTTATCGGCCAGGGTGTCGTCTTCCCAACCGGGCGTCACATACACATCATTTGATGTTAAAAATCCAGCCCAATCAGAAAGTCGTTGAGCCCCCACTTCACCAACAAGATACTTATCCAGCATACCTTTAACAATTTCAGGCGTTACAAAAATTTCCTCGCCTTCTCTCATTGACTCTGATTGTAATTTTTCCTTTGCGTCAGCTGGAGTTAAATCTCCAGACAAAACATCCTTATAAACTTGCATCAGAACAATCTCCTTATTTAACATCAAAAAGGTTGTTTTTAGCCGCACCTGGTGCCTGACGAACTAAGTCACCAGCATCATCAAATGCCGTTTGCACAGTTCTTAATGTCCTACCATCAGCACCTATCTCAAACGAGAACCTTTGGAATCCACTCTGCGCACCGGCTCGCTCCATAGTAAGCCTGACATTTCCACTTTGATTGACAGTTTTTATTCCAACAGAGTCAACTCGGCCTTTACCCAATTTTTTCAGAATAGACGCAGCTTGACCTTCACTTAAATCAGAATTACCACTTCTAATTAGTGCCCATCCAGAAACGCGCTTTTTTGAAAAAAATAATTTTTAACTTATTGATAAATAAAGAATTAATTTTCACGAAATGGCGAATTTTGCTATTTCTGGATGGGCACTAATTAGTGCACGCGCATCTGCTTTG
>DRNA01000463.1 GCA_011322365.1 Aeromonadales bacterium
CCACCCTGGTTATTGCCCATCGATTATCCACCATTATTGATGCAGATAAGATTCTGGTAATGGAAAAAGGGGAAATTGTCGAGCAGGGTAGTCATATTCAACTGCTGGAACAACAGGGGCTATACGCAAACCTGTGGCAGCTGCAACAGGAAGAGACTGAACAGCTTCCGTAAACTTGCATCAAGCCTTAACCTGATGCGACTAACGACTAATGACTAATTTAGCCGCTACCTTAAGAAGGCAGAAAATCAATCGGGTACTTAACTGTAACCTGCTCAGTATTACCCGGCTTGAAGCGGAATAACTTAACCCGTGCAATCAGCTTTCTTTCCAGTTTTGGATTGTGCAGATCGCTGGATAGAATACGGGCCTTAATGACTCTGCCGTTAGGTGCAATCGTCAGCTCTATGACAACCTTGCCCTGTAGTGTTGGGTCTTTTCTTAGTGCCCGGTTATAGATGCTATAAATAGCGCCCTTGTTTTTCTGGAATACCTGTTCAATCTCAAACTCAGGGCGAATCGTGCGCCCAGATTTACTGCGTTTGATTTTTTTAGCTGCGCTGCCGGTCGCAATATTACTGCTGACTTTGGTAGTGCTGCGTGAAGCCAGTTTTCCACCGCCTGTTGATTTACTTAAACGACTGGTTTTGATGCCGCCACTGCTTTTTAAGGCTTTGCTGCTGATAACAGACTGGTTGCTGAAATCCTGTGTTTTGGTTTTACCTGATTTGCTTAAGGGTTGGTCCTCAAATTCGGCCAGGTCAAAACTGTCTCGTAAATCGTTTAGTTCATCGCTTAAGGCAACCAGGCCGCTGCTGGCTGCAACTTTTTGAGCTGATTTCTGTTTAGGTGTCAGAGCCTTCTTTTTAGCCGGTTTTTTTATCGGCTTTTTCTTCTCGGCTTTGGGTTTCGGTTTTGGTGTTTTTTTCTGTGCCTTTGGAACAGGTGGAGGTGGAAGTTTCTTTTTTTCAAGCACCAGTTGAGCTAAGCGAGGGGATACGCTTTTTAAATCTTTCTGCACAGGTTTAGGTGTGGGCAGGTATGGAATAATCAGCCCGATAATGCTGAAAACAATAATACACACCAGTAGAATACGTTTGAAACGTCTGTCATTTTCACTTTCAACCCAGGGTAAAAAGGGTTCGTTCCAGGTATCGATATGGGACATGTTTTAAACCTTATCCTTATCCGCTACTTTTCTATTGACTGCCAGCGATATATTGGAGAAGTTTGCTGCCGCAGACGTGATCATTATCTTTTTTAGTAAGATATAAGGCACATCCTTATCACCCATAATAGTGATGCCTTTCTTTAAGGTCTGTTTTGCTTTATCACCTGTTCCTTTATTTTTTACAATATTTTTAAGCGCGTCCATTAATGGCAGAATTACGTTGTTTTTTGACTGGATTGTGCGGTCAATACGGGCTATTTTCTTTCCCTGTAAAAGAATATCGTTATTGCCAATAATAATAACGATATTTTCCTTGGGCAGTTTTTCTGCTGTGGACAAAGGGAGTTTGATATTTTTGGGTGTTGGTAAAATATCTGAATTAGCAGCACTGACGAGTAGAAAAAATACCAGTATGGTAAAAATATCCATAAGCGATACCATATTTAAAGAGGCGTTCTGATCTTTGCGCCGCTCATGGTGTCGTTGCATTCTTTTGACTTTGCTTGATTCGTTCATTCAAGTGTCCTGATTATTGTTTTGCTGCATCGCCAACCGATATATTGGGGAATAGCTCGGCAACAACAATTTCATTGTCCTGAAGGGTTTTAAACTCACGTACGGTATCCATTAACTGAACCAGGGTGTCATAGGAGGTGTAGGGTTCGGATAAAATAGTGATGTTAGTTTTTTCAGGAAATTTATATTTAATAATTCGTAGCGTCTGATTCAGTAAAACGTAGTTATATCCACTTTTGGTAACCGGGATGTGCTTGATTAGCCCACCCTTGGTATCTGATAAATCCAGTGCATTTTTGCGCACGGTAACCTGAAGTTCGAACTCGGGTTTTTTATTATCTTTTTTCGTGGCAGCTGAACTCATACCCGGCAGCTTAAGGTCGAGTATGCTGATATTGGTGAATACGGCTGTCATCAGGAGAAATGGCACCAGTACCACCATCAGGTTCATAAAGGCTGTTATATCCAGCTCAACCTGGGTATTTTTCTTGTTCCGTTTAATACGTTTAATATGCATGACGTGAGCTACTGTTTAAGCATAATCAGGTTAACGAATTTAACTGTAGCCATTTCAAGGCTATCAACAATTTCTGTGGTTTTGGTTTGCAGAATAGAAAAAATAATAATCAGTGGAATAGCAACCGCCAGACCGAAGGCTGTGGTGTTCATGGCAACAGAAATACTGCTGGATAGAATTTCAGCTTTAAGCGAGGGGTCAACCTGCGCAACGGCGGTAAATGCTTTAATCAAACCGGTGATGGTGCCCAGTAAGCCTAACAGAGTAGCGATATTGGCAAACATAGCCAGATAA
>DRNA01000464.1 GCA_011322365.1 Aeromonadales bacterium
ATGGCGGGTAAACGCAGATAATCCATTATCTTGCTGACTTCAAAACGGCTGTCCGGCAATTGCAGAAGATCAATAAAAGCTGCAATTAAGGGTTCAGAATTCATCAGGGTTCGGTCAGCAATAGAACAGGGCAGCCTGGGATGCTCATCATACTGTTCGCTGTCATAACTGCTGCGAAAAACCGCTTCGATATAAGGCGCATAATCTTCAATGGCAGGACACAGAACAATAACATCACGCGGCTTCAGATCAGGCTCGGCATTAAACTGATGCAGTAAATAATCATGTAATGCCTGTATTTCTCTCAGCTCACTATGACTGGAGCGGATCACCAGCGACTGTCCATGGTCTTCTGGTATTTCTAATTCTTCCGGCTCTACCAGATTTAAAATATCTCTTTGCACCCGACCTAATAGAGTATCTTTTGTCTGTTTTAAAGTGTCCTGATCAAAGGCTTCATCAAAAGCGCTGATCTCATAGCCCTTAACCTCCTGCAAGAGGTTAAAAAAATCTTTACCCTGTTGTCCCAGGTTAGCGAGCAATGAATTTCTGGACTGGACAGTCTCATCTTCATTTAACCAGAGTTCCAACTTGTTCTCCCGTTGTTGACCGGCTAAAGTCTTATCACTTTGTATTTCCCCCCAGAACTCAACACAGGGATTAAGATAAAATAGATGGATATTGCATACTGAAGCCAGGGCTTCAAAAAATGACAAGGATTGAGGTGCCATGGTATTAACCGCAAAAATCATAATCTGCCGGGGCAGCTGATTTCCAGAGTAATCAGCCATAGCATCAATAGCTCTTTTCTGTAAGCTGACTGGGTGACAGGGTTCTTCGGCCACCAGTTCACGCCACAGCCAGGCCTGCCATTGTTCGGTTTGCTTATCAATATCAGGCTCATTAGTAATAAACTGATTATTTTCCCATAATTCCAGCCAGTCAGGACGAAACATCATATATTGTTCAAACACATCACCCATCCGGCTTGCCAGCTGATAGCGTTTTAAAGGATCAGCACTGCCGTTTTCATCCATCCAGTATTGTCTGGCCGGCTTACATAGAGGGTTACTAAGAAAAGAATCCTGCGACATTAAGGCATCGATTCGCCAGCTTAGAATTTCTCTTTTATAGGGTGACTGGCGGGGAACATCATCACCCAGAAGAATTCTTGCTATATCCCAGATAAAACCAACCGGCATCCGGAACTGATAATTCATGGCAATTCCCTGATGTTTTGCCAGTTTCAGGTTAAGCCAGTGCTGCATGCCTTTGCTTTCAACCAGAACAATATCAGGACTCAGAACATCCTTAATTTCAGATGGATCATCACTTCGATAGTGCTGTACCGCCTTTAGCAGGAGCACCAGATCTTCCATTTTGTTTGATGGATAAACAGTTAGCACATTTCACCTGTTTAGTGGATTTTGACAGGATTAAGCCGGTAATGTCCGGGGTAAATAAGTTTTGTAGATTAAAGCATAAAAATGTACACTTTTCAAAACAAGAAGATAAAATAAATATATTATCAGGCTTTACTCGCTCAGGTCATTTTCAGAGGTAAAATCCAGAGGACTTATAGCCTGTTTGAGGCTTCTGCTCTGTAAAGTATAGGTATATTTCATGGTGGTTCTGATGTCGCTATGCCCCAGTAATTCCTGAATGGTGCGAATATCATAATTTTCCTGTAGCAGATGACTGGCAAATGAGTGCCTGAAGGTATGAGCAGAAGCTCTTTTCATAATATGTGCGGAATTAACCGCCTTTTTAATGGCTTTTTGTACCACCGTATAGGATGGATCCAGAGGATCCAGGACACCCATCAAATGAAAATTACAAATCTCAATAGATGGGTGTCCTGGTTTATTCTTTCACACCTTTCCTCACGGCTCAGCACTTGCCTTTTGCTAGTAGTTAAGGTCATAATATCCCTAAATATTTAGGGTGATGACCGTGATCTTCATACAGAGGACTTTCCCTCATCAGTCAATGCCCATGTCGGGCGTACACAAGGCGCTCGTTCGGACGCAAACTACGCCGCGCTTCGTTTGCGCCGCACAGATTCAACGTTAGCCGATTTTAAATAATAGAGATTACACAATAATGGCATCAATTGACTTTGAAAAAGAGAAAAAGGGCTTTCGTGAGTATTACGATGGAAACTACCAGCTTTTTGAAGAGGCTGTTAACTCACTATCAACGCTTACTGCTTTATTGCTGACAGACCAAGATGCTTTCCCTACTCCTCGTGTGACCTTTCGTGTAAAAGACAGGGAAGAATGTATAAATAAATTTTCAAGAAAGTATAGAAAATCTCTTGAAGAGTCTAGTACTGAGTATGAAATTAAAGATCATATAACCGATATTATTGGTATTAGAGTTATTTGCTTGTACGAGACAGATATAGAGTTAATTAGAGAAGTCCTTACAAAATGCTTTGATGTTATAGAAATAACAGATAAAACAGAAGCGATCGAAAGCAAAGATGATGTTTTTGGGTATAAAGGATTACACCTTGATCTTAAACTTAATGGTGAAAGGTCAGTGTTGCCTGAATACTCAAGGATCTCTAATTTACAGTTTGAGGCTCAGATTAGAACAATTGTTCAAGATGCATGGAGCGTTCTTGACCATAAAATTAAATATAAACGAAACATACCTCATCCATTAAAAAGACGCATTAATCGTATGGCTGCACTTTTTGAGCTCGCTGATCAAGAATTTGTCAATATTAAAAGTGAGACAATCGAACTAGAAAGTAAGGCTAGCAAGGTAGTCTCTACAGTCAGCGATTCACCTCAGTCACAAGTCACTAAAGAAAGCGAAGCTATTAATG
>DRNA01000465.1 GCA_011322365.1 Aeromonadales bacterium
GTTTATATCCCTGATAGTAAGATGAGTAAATAATTATGTTTGTGGGTCATTATGCCGCCAGTTTTGTACTGAAAACGGTGGATAAAAAAGTATCATTGGGACTACTTTTTCTGGCGGTACAGTTTGTTGATATTTTATTTTTCACTTTTGCTTTGTTCGGTATCGAGCGATTTAAAATTGTTGAACATTTTACCCAATCTACACATTTTGATTTGCAATATATGCCTTATACGCACAGTTTTGCTGCCACTTTATTCTGGGGACTTTCTGTTTTTGTAGTGGCCTATTTATCAACGGCAAGATTCGGTAATGATAGGTTGAAGATTTCTGTAGTTCTTGCTCTGGCAGTGATGTCGCACTGGTTTCTGGATCTGCTGGTACATACGCCGGATTTACCGCTTTACTCCAACGATTCGCTTAAACTTGGCTTTGGGCTATGGAATCATGCCATTGCTACCTATATCCTCGAAGCTGTATTGTTGACGGGCAGCGCCATCTGGTATCTGTATTCAACGCAAAGTACCGCTAAGCTGGGAAAATACGCTATGGTTATTTTTGTACTGTTAATGTTAATAATCAATGGGGTTAATATCTTTGCTCCACTGGATGCTAATGCCACGGTTGTTTCTGTCTCGCTCTCAGCTTTGACGGCTTATTTTGTATTCGCCATAATTGCGTACTGGCTGGATAGCAAAAGGGTTTGATGAGATAGAAATTTTAAAAATATTGTCTTCTGAACAATCACGGCTCTCATTATTATTTTACATGCCTATGCATTTAACTCAGTCGTGTTATTAACTGATGGAATAATATTAATTTTGTTGAAATAAAAATTCATTTTCTAACGTTTAAGTTGTCATCCCGACCTTGTGGAGGGATCTTGAAGCTTAAAGATCCCTCCACAAGGTCGGGATGACAGAGATCTTCATTGATCGTAAGGCAAATACCTGAGTTACATGCAGAGGCATGTTATTATTTTATGTTGAATTTGATATCAGACAAAACCATGGTGGCCTGTTCTTTACCTTCTTTTTCCTGGTAAATTTTTATGGGGATATAGTTTAGTTTTTTTGCCATCCAGAAAGTGGTAGTTCTTGTACCATTTTCTCTGGTAATTTTAACGGCATCAAAAATGCCATCGGCTGTTTTTATACTTTCTTCATTTTCAATAAGAAATACACGTTCTTTAACGACACCTTTGGCACTGACTTTCAGGGTTAGTTTTTGTGGAAGCGTAATTTTTTTATCCTTATCTGTATTAAATTCCATAAGTTGTTGGCGAATAGCCAGCTGATAGCTTAATGGATTATAGACATTATCTTCAAGTGGAATTTGCCAGTTCAGCTTTTTATCCCGGTGACCACGGATAATTTTTAGACGCCAGTCAAAATACTCTTCGGTTTTCTTTTTTGAAAAAGAGTTTTTAATCTGATAGATATAGCTGAGTGTTTTCAAGCTGCTATCTTCCCATCTAAAGGTGGTGATTTCGGTGCGTTTGTCACTAAACAGAAACACACTGACTTTGGAATAGCTAGTTAAGGTCCACAGATTTTGTTTTACTGAAAGTTCACGTGTGACTTTGCCTTTTTTATCTCCACCTCTATAAACGCGGTAATGAGCAACATAGGGTTTTAACCATTTGGGAGGCATTGTTTTGTCAGTTTCATCTGAGACCAATGATTGCTTTCGGGCTGGTGCTGTTGATGTATTCTCACTGGCGGAAAATGCAGGATGAATACTACAAAGGAAGATCAATAGAAAATATTTCAATTTAACTCCATGGGTTCAGGACAGTGTTATTTTTCCTTCACAAAAATCTTTAATCACCTGGGGATAAAGTTTATGCTCAAGCTGTTGGACTCTCTCCCTCAGTGTTTGTTCCGTATCATCTGCCTGAATTTCACAGCTACTTTGGGCAATAACCGGACCACCATCAAGTTCTTCGGTGACAAAATGAATGCTGCAGCCATGTTGTCTATCGTCTGCCTCAAGTGCTCTGCGGTGGGTATGTAGTCCCTGATATTTTGGTAATAGTGAAGGGTGAATATTGATCATTTTGCCACGGTAATGGTTTACAAGGTCCTTGCTTAAAATTCGCATAAAACCGGCCAGAACAATCAGATCGGGCGTATATTCATCAATTTTTTGCATTAAGGCCTGATCAAAGTGTTCTCGATGGGTAAACTGTTGATGGGAAACTGTGAGAGCAGGAATATTTTCTTTCCTGGCCCTTTCCAGTCCCTGAACGCCCGCTTTGTTCGAGATAACTGCAACGATTGTAGCGTTGATCGCTCCAGTTTTAATGGCATTAATAATAGACTGAAGATTGGTTCCACTACCGGAAATTAATACCACTATTCTGGTTGGAGAAGGCATTTTGCTTACAACCCTGCAATTTCCACAATGGGTTTTACATCGTCAGAATGCTCAATGTGACCTATTTTCCAGGCTCTCTCGCCGGATGCGGCCAACAGAGAGAGGCAATCCTCAGCATGTTGTGCCGGTACCACTATTACCATACCCACACCGCAATTGAAGGTACGGTACATTTCACGGGTGGCAATATTGCCTGATTGTTGAAGCCACCTGAAAATTTCAGGCCATTGCCAGCTATCAATATTGACTATGGCTTTGGTATGTTCCGGTAATACCCGAGGGATGTTATCCAGCAGGCCGCCGCCGGTAATATGTGCCATGGCATGCACTGGCACTTCACGGATCAGGTTTAGCAGGGGTTTGATATAAATGCGGGTAGGCTCCAGTAAATGTTCGGCGAGCGTTTTATCACCAAGCGGCGTATCTGTAGAGGTATTAGATACCTCCAGTACCTTACGAATTAACGAAAAACCATTGGAATGGGGACCGGATGATGCCAGTGCAATGAGCACATCGTCCTGGTTGACACGGCTGCCATCAATTATTTTCTCCCTGTCCACCACACCAACGCAAAAGCCAGCCAGATCATAATCATCATTTTGATACATGCCGGGCATTTCAGCGGTTTCACCACCGATAAGGGCACAACCTGATTGCACACAGCCCTCACCAATACCGGAAACTACATCTTTGGCAACGTCTACATCCAGTTTCCCGGTAGCATAGTAATCCAGAAAAAATAAGGGCTCAGCACCCTGCACGATGAGATCATTGACACACATCGCCACCAGATCAATGCCGACGGTATCGTGTTTACCACAATCAATGGCCAGGCGTAATTTGGTGCCCACACCATCGGTTCCTGCCACCAGTACGGGTTCATGCAATCCTTTGGGTAGGGCAAAAAGTGCTCCGAACCCCCCCAGATCGTTGAGGACTTCAGCGCGTTTTGTTCGTTGGCTTACAGATTTAATTCGGCTGACTAATGCTTCTCCGGCATCGATATCGACGCCGGCATCCTTGTAACTTAAGCTCGTTCTCCGGGGCTCAGATTTCTGTTCTGACACGATGATTTCCTGACAATGGATGGAATTGCTGCCATTTTAACAATTAGTGGGATTAATGAATAGAAAAGTCTCCGAAAAATTACTCATAATGCTGAGATAAATGCCCAATAGTACCGATAACATCTTTTTACTGGAGAGCTATGGTTGTGCTGTGGCGATTCCTTCAGCACAAGCTATTGGAGATAGGCATTGAATGTCGTATGATATAGGTAGATTTCATTTTGTAGAAACAGGGTAATGCATAGGTTTTTAGTCGGTCGGCTTCTTTTCTCAACTAAAGTATGGGTTTGCCTGATGCTGTGGTTGACGCCCCAACAGCTTATTCATGCGGCAGAGCTGGTGGATCTGTTTACTGTGGATGTACCAGTGGCTGATCGCTCAGCATCAGGCCGAGCCCGCGCTATGCGAAAGGGCCTTGAAGAAGTCTTAATTCGAGCCAGCGGAATTAATGCCAGTGCGACCAATGAATATCTCCATTCCAGATTGAGTAAAGCTCAATCATTTATTCAGCAATATGCCTATTTAAAATCTGAAGATAAGCAGAATAAAATGCCCTGGGTGTTACGTATCAATTTTGAGGGGGAGAGTATTCACCGGTTATTATCCGATGCAGGCGTTGCTATCTGGGGGGAGAGACGCCCTGTAGTTATGCTCTGGATAGCACAGCAGGAAGGCTATCAGCGTCAAATTATTACTCGGGATAATGACTTTGCCGAACAGATTGAAAAAGTTGCCAGACGTCGCGCTATTCCTGTTCAATTTCCTCTGCTGGATTTACAGGATAGTGCAGAGGTGGAAATAACCGATGTCTGGGGCCGTTTTTCATCACCGATAATTAAGGCTTCTCGACGTTATAATGCCACTGTTATTCTGTTTGGACGTGTCTATCAGAAAATAGGAAGTCGCAGAGATGATGGCTGGCTGGCCGACTGGCAACTGATTTTAGAAGGTAAGCGATCCGGTTGGAAAGACAGTGCGAAAACTACAGAGGAAATTTATCAGCATCTGTTTACGAAACTGGGTCAGCATTTATGTGACAAATATTGTGTAACCGCAACTCAATCTGCCGATAATGAAATTTTAGTTAAGGTTGAAAACCTGAACACATTTTTGCAGGCTGCCAGTGCCGAAAAATATCTTGAAAGTTTGTTGCCAGTGCGAGACGTCAATCTTTTACAACTTAAAGATAATAAGGCACTTTTTTTATTGCGGTTGGTGAGTCGTGAAAAATCAGTTTTAGAGGCTATTTCGCTGGATTCAGCATTATCACCTCTGCCGAGCCAGCCTCCTGTAGGGCAGGAAAAACGCACTTATAATTATCGTTGGACGCCGTGAATATTAAAAATATCCCCAACATGATTACCCTGTTAAGAGTGGCGTTGATGCCACCCTTATTGTATTTATTGCTTGAAAAAAATTATGTACCCGCACTGGTAATATTTATGATCGCCGGAGCTTCGGATGGACTGGATGGTTATCTGGCAAAAAAATATCACTGGACCAGCCGATTCGGTGCTATCGCCGATCCTCTGGCTGACAAGTTATTGATGCTGGTATCGTATGGTTATCTCACCTATGCCGGCTATCTGCCGTTGTGGTTATTTTATATCGTGGTGGGGCGAGATGTTTTTATTGTTAGTGCCGCCTATAGTTTTCATCGTTATTTTGGCCCCTTTGATATGAATCCGACATTGTTAAGTAAATTAAATACGGTATTACAGATTTTACTGGTGACCTATGTAATGTATTCTCTGGTTTTTATCAATATACCTTCTATCATTTCGCAAGTGCTTATTTACACCGTTGGGATTATCTGTAGTGCGAGTGCTTTACAATATTTGTGGATAGGTTTACGAGAAACTTCAATGCGATTGAAGCAGCAAAAGGAAGCAAGCGATGACAACCAATAAACAGCTTTTCTGGCTTGGAGTTACTCTGGTATTTGGTTGGTTGATTTACCTGCTTTCCCCTGTACTCATGCCCTTTTTAGTCGGTGCGACACTGGCATATATGGGTGATCCGCTGGTGGATAAACTGGAAACCTTTAAATTACCACGTACACTGGCAGTGGTGGTGGTTTTTCTGGTGACTTTTATTCTGGTTATTGGCGTTCTGCTTATCCTTATACCCACTATTTCGGCACAGGTACAGGTAACATTTGAAAAGGCACCTGAAGCCTTTGGCTGGTTAAATCAAACGGCTATCCCCTGGCTAAATGAACATTTAAAACTTAACCTTTCCGCCTCTACTGATGATATTCAGAGCTGGCTGCAACAACATTGGCAGGATACCAGTGCAGTGTTGCAACAGGTGCTGAGTAGTATTGGCAACTCCTCCATGGTGTTGGTAGCCTGGATTGGTAACTTAATGCTTATCCCGGTGGTGGCGTTTTATTTACTCAGAGATTGGGACAAACTGGTGGCTTACGTAGGCGAATTAATCCCGCGCAAGCAGTCGGAGGTAGTGTTTCAACTGGCCAAGGAATCGGATGAAGTTCTAGGTGCCTTTGTACGTGGGCAATTGCTGGTGATGTTAGCACTGGGTATTATTTACAGCCTGGGTTTATGGTTAAGTGGACTGGAAGTGGCTTTACTGGTGGGTATGATTGCTGGTGCTGCCAGCATTGTGCCCTATCTTGGTTTTGCTGTGGGTATTATCGTGGCCAGCATTGCGGCACTTTTACAATTTCATACCATGGGCTCGCTTATTCCGATAGTTATTGTTTTTATTGTAGGACAGGCACTGGAAGGTATGGTTTTAACACCATTACTGGTGGGCGATAAAATAGGACTTCACCCGGTAACGGTTATATTTGCAGTATTGGCAGGTGGTCAGTTATTTGGTTTTGTGGGTATTTTAATTGCGCTGCCTCTGGCCGCTGTTATCGCAGTTATTATGCGTCATTTTCATCGTCGTTATCGGCAGAGTGAATTTTATGATGATGCAAAGCCAGAGAAAAAAATAGTGATTGATAAGCCTGCCAATAAAAAGGGTCAGTCCAGTGCATGATGGGCAACAAATCCCGTTGGCTTTAACCACTTCTGAATTACCCTCTTTTAGTAATTTTGTGGTAGGTTTAAACGATGAAGTGGTTATGGCACTGAGGAATTTTGCCAGAGCTGAAGCTGATTCATTGATTTTCCTCTATGGGCAGGCAGGAACCGGAGTGAGCCATCTATTACAGGCCAGTTCACATCTGGCGGCTGAACTAGGGAAGAAATCACTTTATCTCTCGTTGGCTGAACCCGGTTTAAATAGCAAGATTTTAAAAGACCTGGATTTTATTGATCACCTTTATCTTGACGATGTTCAGAGTATTGCCGGTGATGAAAATTGGGAAGAAGACTTATTCCATCTTTTTAATCAATTCAGAGACGGCAATAAGTGCCTGTTAATCGCCGCAAAGCAGTTACCAGAACAGTTATCTGTTACACTACCCGATCTGAAATCAAGGCTGTCAGGAATGGTACGATACCATTTAAAAAAATTAACTGACAAAGAAAAATCAGTTGCGATTATAATAAAAGCCCAGGCACTGGGTTTAAAGTTAAGCTCAGAGGTTTCGAATTTTATTTTAACTCGTGGGCCGAGAGATTTGAGAGAGTTGATGCAATGTATTCATAAACTGGATCAGGCGTCAATGATTAGTAAAAGAGCAATTACAATCCCTTTTGTTAAACAGACCTTGGACTGGTAGTTAATTACCCTGGAAAAATCAGCTTAAAATTTTAGGGGAGTGAAACAGGATACAATATGAAAGAATGGTTAGATATTATTATACGTTCACTCATTTTGGGGCTTTTACTGGCTCTGGTATTGCTTTTTATTTTTCCAGAACTGGGTGCAAAAGCTTTTTTTAGCCGATATTTTCCACAACAGCAGACCGAAGTTTCTCATGTCAGTTTTGCCAACGCAGTGCAAAAAGCAGCCCCTACCGTAGTGAGTATTATTAGTGGCCATAAAGATCCCGATACCGGTGCTGATATCATTGATCAGGGCTCTGGTGTTTTTATCGATGAAAATGGCCATATTGTGACCAATTTTCATGTTATTAAAAATGCGACTGAAGTGGAAGTTTTTTATCTTGACGGCATTGGCCATAAAGCATCTGTTGTGGGTGTAGATGAACGAACCGATCTGGCAGTACTTTCGACTGATTTTAAAAATACTGCTTTTGTTAAATTTGAGCAGGCACCGGAATTACGGGTGGGAGATATTGTACTGGCGATTGGTAATCCTCATGGCATAGGTCAGAGTGTCACTATGGGTATCGTCAGTGGTAAAGGCCGGGTGAGAGGTAATATTGATGGTCAATCCATAGCGGGATCTTATGAACAATTTATCCAGACTGATGCTGCGGTGAATCCGGGTAATTCCGGTGGTGGATTATTTGATGCTGAAGGTAATCTGGTGGGGATTAATTCAGCATTTTTTTCAAAAGAAACTAATGGGATCAGTTTTGCCCTGCCAGTTTCGTTAGTGGAATACATCAGTTCCAGAATAATGAAAGATGGCAAAATCGTTCGAGGCTGGTTAGGTGTTGAAAATGGTGTACCTCTGACGCCTTCTGGCGCAAAAAGAATTGGATTATTAGGCGTTGGTGGTATTGAGATCAGAAAAATAACGCCGGATTCCCCCGCATCAAAAGCCGGTTTAAAGGAGGGGGATATTATTTTAAGAATAAACGGTGAAAGAATCGGAGAGGTCGATCTATTTATTCAATGGTTATCCCGTATGGAGCCGGGTACCGATCTGGTACTGGATGTTTTACGAATTGATGCCCACGGTAATAGAAAAGAGCTACAGATCCCGGTAACATTGGTTGAGAAAAAAGCTTAAGAGTATATACCCGTTCTACTTGAAGATGCATGATTTCAGCAAGAGAAGAAGCGTGCAGATTCAAGGCATAAAAGAGCAGTGCTAGTCATTTATATCCATGGATGGATGGTATGCAGGAAATGCAAGGAGCAATTTCCTGTCTAACGCAAACTTTTATAACACCGAATCGGTATAGGGATATACCTTAGTAGAGCAACGCATATGTCCATGGATGGACGGTAGTAGAACAACGCAGGAGCAGTTGCCGAGATGTGCGCTTATCCTCTTGCCCTACGGGAGCTCAGACGGGAAGCCAGCCCTGCGTTGCAACTTTTGCGAAGGGAATAACCATTCGCTGCAAGTTGCGCCTTGTTCTGACATCCCGTCTGAACTCTGAAACAGGCATCTTCAAGTAGAACGGGTATAGTAATTAATAGAGTTGCCTTAACTGAGTCTTTTAATATGAGCCCCCAGCATTAGCAGTTTCTCTTCGATACATTCATAGCCTCTGTCGATATGATAAATACGATCAACAAAGGTTTTGGTATCAGCCACCAGGCCGGCGAGTACCAGACTGGCTGATGCTCTTAAATCGGTCGCCATAACTTCCGCCCCTGAGAGTCTGGGTACACCTTCGCAGATGGCAGTATTGCCCTGAATATCAATATTGGCACCCATACGTTGTAACTCGGAAACATGCATAAAACGATTTTCAAAAATGGTTTCGGTGACGGTGCCATTGCCTTCGGCGATGGCATTTAATACGGTAAACTGTGCCTGCATATCCGTGGGGAATCCGGGATAGGGTGCGGTGATAATATTAACTGCTTTGGGTCTTTTACCATGCATATCCAGTTCTATCCAGTCATCTCCTGTGGTGAGTTCTGCGCCGGCTTCTTCCAGTTTTAATAATACCGCTTCGAGTAGTTTGGGATCGGTGTTTTTCAGTTTGATATGGCCGCGGCTAATGGCTGCTGCAACCAGATAGGTGCCGGTCTCAATGCGATCAGGTAGTACCTTATGATGACATCCATGTAATTCTTTTACGCCGTCAATGACCAGAGTGGTAGTACCTTCACCGCTTATTCTGGCTCCCATTGCTTTCAGGCATTTGGCTAAATCCACTACCTCGGGTTCTCTCGCGGCATTTTCAATTATAGTTTGACCATCTGCAAGGGTGGCTGCCATTAACAGGTTTTCGGTGCCGGTTACGCTAACGGTATCCATAAAAATATGTGCGCCCTTTAAACGGCCGTCTACAGATGCGTTGATATAGCCATTTTCAACGATAATATCGGCCCCCATGGCTTCCAAACCCTGAATATGCAGATTGACCGGTCTGGAGCCGATAGCACAACCACCTGGAAGGGAGACTCGTGCTTTTTTATAGTGTGCCAGCAATGGTCCCAGCACCAGTATTGAAGCACGCATGGTTTTAACCAGTTCATAGGGCGCGACAAATTCATTCACTTCAGCATTATTTACTTCTACATTCAGTTTCTCATCAATGGTGATCTGGACACCCAGGCGGCCGAGTAATTCAATGGTGGTAGTGACATCATTCAGATGAGGCACATTGCCAACGGAAGTGCCCTCTTTGGCTAATAACGTCGACATGAGAATGGGCAGTGCCGCATTTTTGGCTCCACTGATCTTGATTTCCCCGGATAAAGCGCCACAACCTGTGATTTGTAACTTATCCATTAATTTGGCTCCTCAGTTGATACTCTGAACCGCTGGCTGTTTGATAACCTGTAATCCTGCAGCTTTATGTATGTCGGGATTACAGAAATTTACTGACTTTTTTCCATTCTTCAGGCGTATGGGTTTTAATACTCACAGCATGAATAGAACCATCAGAGATTTTATCTGAAACCAGGGCATAGATCTTTTGTTGTCTTTTAACGGCATTTAATCCGGCAAAGGCATCCGATACAATAACAATCTGGAAATGACTACCATCACCGGTTACGTCAATAAAATCGGGGTTCAGGTTGTTTTCAATTAAAGTGCGGATATCATCAATCATTGATACGGAATTTGAATCTAAAGTATTGAAGCGGGTATTTTAACTGTTATAGCCTTAAATTAATATACCTGCTTAAATGTTGTGAGTAACTAGTGAGTCTGTGTTGCGTGACTTTCTTTTTCAAAAGGGAGTATATCAACCACCCCACCCACCTGAGCTATTTCAAATAGTTGAGTCGAGGCACCCTGGAAGAGGATATCTTTGTTTTTATCTCTGGCGATTTTGAACAGTGCTACCAGCGTGGCCAGACCGGCACTATCAGTCCTCTTAATCTTTGAGAGATTGATGATGATCTGTTTATCAGCAGTATTAAAAATGGCTTTCCTGTTATGCCATAACTCAGGGCTGGTGAACATATTTAAATCACCATTGAGGAACCAGATATTATTTTCATGTTGAATGTTTAACACTTATTTGAATTCCTTGGTATTTTTATAAGTGAGTTTTTTAATTACCGATTCGAGACCTTCAGTTTTTATCTGTGAGGCATATTGTCGTTGATTATTGATTACCAGGCTAATCCCTTCGATAACGATATCGATAATTTTCCAGTCACCATTTTTTTTATGATAGAGCCGATACTTTACAGAGACATCTTTTTTTCCGGTTTCGACAATGAAAGTGGATACCGAGGCGTATTTTTTTCCTTTTAATTTTGCTTTAGGAGCATACTTTAGCTTCTGATCATTATAGGAAAGGAAGGCATGAGAATAATAGCGTTTCAAATAGGTTGTAAATTCTCTGGTAAAGTTTTCTTTTTGCTCGTCTGTAGCTTTTTTCCAATAGCGGCCCATGACTTTTCTTGAAATGGTTTTCGTTGCGATATGAGGCATGATTATCCTGTCAACAATTTTCAAAATTTCAGGGGGGTTGTTTTTTATGGTTTCATGGTTGGCGTTGAGTTCATCAATCATTTGAGTAGTGATGTTTTTGATGAAAGCAACCGAGGCGGTAGCATTGTCCACGGCTTTATCTTCGGCAAAAACCTGGCTGCTTAATAAAAAGCTTACTAAACTGACGATTGCTAGTTTAAATATAATTTTCATAAGTAAATTCCAGTTAAAATAAGTAATTTATAGTGACTCTGAAGAACCACCTTTATTGAACAGGAACTGTCCGATTAAATCTTCAAGGATAATCGCTGATTGAGTATCATCGATTTCATCACCGGGTTTTAATATTTCATCATCCCCACCTGGGGTGAGTGAGATATATTGTTCCCCGAGGAGGCCCGCTGTTAAAATGGCAGCTGAGGTTTCGGTAGGAAATTTATTAAATTTTCCATTGATAGACATGGATACTTTTGGTAGAAGGTCGTCATCAAGTTGAATATCTTGAATTCTGCCAACAACCACGCCACCGACTTTTATAGGTGAACGAATTTTCAGACCACCCACATTATCAAAATGTGCTATTAAGACATAATTATCAGCAGTGGCATATTCTTCAATATTACTGACTTTAAAAGCTAAAATAGTCAAAGCAATAAAAGAAGCAATAACAAATACTCCTACAGTAATTTGCATTTTAATTGATGGCATAGTTAAATTTCTCCAAACATTAACAACGTTAAAATAAAATCTAACCCTAGAACAGCCAGGGAAGAATAAACCACAGTTTGAGTAGTTGAAATTGCGATCCCTTCAGAAGTAGGGATAGTATCATAGCCTTTATAAACAGCAATCCAGGTTACAACTATTGCAAAAACGATGCTTTTGATGATGCCATTTAATACATCGTCATGCCAATCGACACTGTTCTGCATGGAAGACCAGAAACTACCATCATCAACACCCAACCAATCTACACCGACCATGTGGCCGCCAAATATTCCCATCGCACTAAAAATTATAGTTAGTAAGGGGAGTGAAATAAAGCCAGCCCATAGACGAGGTGCAATGATCTGGCGAACAGGATTAATAGCCATCATTTCCAGGCTTGATAATTGTTCGGTTGCTTTCATTAATCCGATTTCAGCTGTCAGTGAAGAGCCCGCCCGGCCTGCAAATAGCAGTGCAGCTACGACTGGGGCCAATTCTCTTAACAGGCTTAATGCAACCATTGGACCTAAAGCAGACTCCGCACCAAATTTTATTAGAATAGTGTATCCTTGTAAACTGAGAACCATACCAATAAAAAGTCCAGAAACTATTATAATTAACAAGGAGAGGACGCCTACATGATAAAGCTGGTTCACAAATAAATTGACCGCTCTGAATGATTTTGGCAGGATAAATATTGACTGAAACATGAGTACTCCAGCTTTGCCGAATGCACTGATAATTTCTATCGTTTTTTTGCCAATGAGTTGAATTTTTTTAAATATCATTTCATTGTCCCAGTAAATCTTCTGAGAATGATTTTGCTGGAAAATGGAATGGTACCGAGCCATCTGGTTCACCATTCATAAACTGGCGTATCATCGGTGAGGATTCCTTTTTGATTTCAGCTGGTGTTCCTTCTCCAATAATTTTTCCTTCAGAAAGAATATAGATATAATCTGCAATACTACTGACTTCAGCAACATCATGAGATACGATTATCGAAGTTAAGTTTAATGCGTCATTCAATAAACGGATTAATTTAACTACAACAGCCATTGATATAGGATCTTGTCCTGCAAAAGGCTCATCATACATAATCATCAGTGGATCCATAGCAATCGCGCGGGCAAGTGCGGCTCGTCTTGCCATACCACCGGATAATTCTGAAGGCATAAAATCTCTTGCACCACGGAGACCAACAGCTTCGAGTTTCATTAATACCAGAGGGAAAATAATTTCTTCCGATAATTCTGTGTGCTCTCTGATGGGAAACGCGACATTATCAAATACGCTCATATTTGTAAAAAGTGCACCTGATTGAAATAACATTCCCATTTTTTTTCTGGCTTCGTAAAGCTCATCTGTTGAAATATTTAACAGGGTTTTTCCATCAAATATAATGTCGCCAGTGTTGGGTTTAAGCTGACCGCCAATAAGTTGTAATAACGTAGTTTTGCCCGTGCCGGACGGCCCCATGATGGCGGTAATCTTGCCTCTTGGTATATTGATATTGACATGGTCGTAGATCACTTTAGTGGGCCATGAAAAACTCATGTCTTTGAGTTCCACCAGGTTTTCTGACAAAGGTGCAGTATTATTGTTTTGAGTCATGGGTTATTTATACGTTTTAAATATAGCATTGGATGTTTTTAGAGCTTAATAGTTACCCAAAGGTTTAAAAAAATTACAATATTTTTCTGATATTCCCTGTTGGTTCTCAGTACTCAATGGATAAGAGCATTATACCGGATCGTGACGACTGGTAAGATATTATACCGGATTTTCCGCTTGAGAGAATGCTTCATTTTGCCGCGTCAGCTTATCTGGGAGTCTTAGTTCTGATTACAGCATATATTCTCTTAAATACTGCATAAGGGATTTTGCAGTTTTCATTGGCAGATTTTTATTTTTCTCTCGTCGTGCCTGCCTGATTAAATTGCGTAAATGTTGCCTTTCCATGAGAGGAAACTCGCTAATTAATTGATTTTGAAGGTTATCTTCACCATCAATGAGATCGTCTCTTAATTTTTCTATACGGCTAAGCTGTTTGAGCCTGTTGATTTGGGTATCATCAGACATGATGAATTCCAGAAATTCTTCCCCCTGTTTAATTAATTGATTGGCAATATGCTTTATTTGCCGACGGTAGGCATTACCTTTTATTTTCCTGGCAATGTTTATCTGCTGTACTATCTGTTCTGGTATTTCCGCTTTTGTTTTCAATAAAGTTGGTTTTTTAACCAGTGATTCGGCGAATTGCTGTACCTGATGGTGCTCTTTTTTTAGTGCCGTTTTATTGGGTCTTTCGACTAATATGCGTTCTTCGTCTGATGATTTCATAACTCATTGCGTACCATTGGTTTTTTATTGGCTGAATAAAAATTGTAAATAGACGGTGTCTTTGTCACTAAAGGTATTGTTAGCATCAAATAAGAAGTCATCATCATAGCGGTGTTGCCAGGTAAAACGTGTTTTTAGTTGCCAGCTATCGGAAACAGGCAGGCTGTACTGTACACTCATATCACTTCGTAAAAACTCCTGTCCAAACCAGGTACTGTAACTGTAAGCGGCGGCCGAGAACTGCCAATGATTCTGTGGCGAATAGAACACAGCCAGTGAGCCACTGTCCTGTATTACACTGCGGTTATTAAAATTACTGGTATTGTTGTTGATTTCGACGTGAGAATAACTGCTCCAGAGACGCCAGTCGGTCGAAAGACGATAATCCAGCTGTGCTTCCAGCCCGCTAAAAGTCACTTTGTCTCTGTTTTGTAGGTCAAATTTTCCCAGTTTACTGGAGCCATCTAACAGGTGGTACAGATCATCCAGGAATAGTCTGACATCTAGCAGAATTTCAGAATTTCTGAATTGGCCAAAATAACCCAGTTCATAGGAACGTATTTTTTCTGCCGATAATCCACCTTTAGAGGCAGAATGTTGATAAAAAAGCGCGGAATCCAGGCTTCCATTGCCTGAAGGTACAGAGGTTGATGGTGCTGGTAAATTGGGTATCAGATTGCGTACTCGATATGAAAAAGAAGCGGATTCTTCAAATAAATCAGGTGTTCGAGTGGCTAATGCGGCGATAGCTCTGAAAGTATGGTGCTCATTAATGTGATGTGTCAGGGCAATTCGGGGAGATATTTCTGTTCCGGCCACACTGTCATATTCGACATTAGCACCGGTATTCAATATGGTTTCAGGGGTTATCTTCCATTCATAGTGAGTAAATAATCGAGCAATTTGTTTTGATTGTTTTCCAGCAAAAAAAGTTTCACTTCGCGTTCTGTCGTGTCTGAAGTTTACCCCACCGACCAGGCGCATATCCTGATTTAAGCGGATGGTTTCTTCCCACTCGATATCAAATCGTTGTTCTATGATATTCTGGTTTGCATCACCGCAGGTGACAGTGGCGCCATCGGTTATGGCTCGATTAAAAACCTGGCCGGCCAAAACAGCCACTTCGGGGCTGGTGGGCGCTGGAGGAGGATTTCCCGTTGATAAGGCATCGATAAGGGATTGTGCATAACCTGCATCCAGGGAATAAAGCGAAAACAGTTCATTGGTTAAAAATAATCGGGGGATACAGACATTCCAGCCTTCGGTAATCCGGCTGCTGTTGAAATAAGCCTGTATTTTTCGTTCTCTGTTTTCATTAATGTGGCTGCTATAATTGAACTGAATGTAACCCAGTCTGTTTTTAAGGTTGTGATCAGGTATTGAGTTGGAGTTATTTCCGGGCATTTGCCGATGGTTATCTTTATAGCCTAATTTAAGTCGATAAGTACTTTCAGCCTGCTGGCTGTAGCCATCAAATTCCAGGGCATTGCCTGTTTGGGAGTCATATCGACTGGAGATGCCATCACGGGCCAGATCAAATCCATTATCACTTTTGTGAGAGACATTGATACGGTATTCCAGGTTTTCCGTGGCACCAGCCCAGTTAACAGAAGCGTCATTCACCCCACGTTGTCCATTCCGATAGAGAACATTCCAACCCAGGTTATCACTGGGGTGATCGGTAATGATGTTAATAATAGCCATATAGGAATTAGCGCCGTAGGTGGCTGTATTCGGGCCGCGAATCACTTCAATACGAGAGATGTTCTCAATGGACAAAGGTAAATCTTCCCAGAGGATGCGGGAAAGAGCCTGTTGATATACCGATCGTCCATCGACCAGAACCTGCAATCTTCTGGAATTATCATCTGTTAAACCATGATAGCCTACTGCCGGAGTATTGCCGCTAACGAAACCTACCTGTATGCCCGGTACCAGCCTCAAAACTTCAACCAGTTTACGAATACCTAAACCCTGAATCATCTGCTTATCAATAATGGTGATAGATGCAGGTGCTTCAGATTGTTTCTGTTTTAATCGAGTCGCACTTAAAACTATCGGTATATCCTGTTCCCATAGCTCCAGATCCTGTAACTCGTCAGTCTCGTCAGCTTTTACCGAGATTGATAGCAAGGGAGCAAATAGTAATGCCGAGATGACAATGTTTTTATAAAGTGCCATTTAACAGTGATACCCAGTTATTTTCTGGCTACAGTTTAACTTACTTTCAGTCATCATAAAATGAGTTTTTAAAACTATTAGTACTCCACTGCATCAGGGCTAAACAGGGTATTTTGAAGGTTTAGGGGTGGATAGCCCTGATAGCTGAAATCCCGCATTTCCAAGTACCACTGCTATATGATATTCTGCGGGCTGAACCTGAGTAAAGAGAATAATAAATGTCCACTCATAGTGATGTTATTCAACCCCTGGACTGGAAAAAGAAAAAGAAGGAAATGGAGAATTTGGCTGAATCAATTTTGTGTCAGGCAAAAACAAAAGGTGCCAGTGAAGCACAACTCTCACTCGGCAATACTCAGGGAGTGTCGGTTGAAGTCAGAAACCAGCAAATTGAGACATTAGAATTCAATTGCGATCGGGGACTGTCGTTAACGCTATATAAAGGCAAAAGGAAAGGGCAGGCAAGTACTACAGATCTTTCAAAAGAAGGAATTGAACAAACCATAAATGCCGCTTTATCTATTGCAACCTATACCGCCGAAGATCCCTTCTCCGGGTTAGCTGAAAAACAGAATCTTGCCACTGAATTTCCTGAACTGGGATTATACCACCCCTGGCAGACTTCAGTGGAGGCGTTAATTCAACAGGCGAAAACGGCCGAGAAAGTCGCTTTGGATACAGATAAAAGAATTACAAATACAGAAGGCGGATCAGCATCTACCTATGAAGGTTTAAGTTTATTGGCGAATAGCAATGGTTTTTGTGGTTTTAACAAAGGCACTCAACATTCACTGAGCTGTGTGGTGATTGCCGAAGATGAAAAAGGGATGCAACGTGATTATTATTATTCATCTAATCGCTCTCCAGAAAAATTACTTTCAGCTGAAACCATTGGTAGCGAAGCGGCTCATCGTACCCTGAAACGACTTAATGCCAAACCTGCTAAACAGGGTAAGTTCCCTATTTTATTTTCTGCGGAAATGGCTCGCAGTATTTTTTCTCATTTTTTGTCGGCAATCAGTGGTGGGCAGATTTATCGTAAAACCAGTTTTCTGGTTGATGCGCTAGGACAGCAGTTGTTTCCGCAGTGGTTTTATTTGAGGGAGCACCCCCTGTTAGAAGGCGGTCATGCCAGCAAAAACTTCGATGCGGAAGGTGTTGCAACTCAGGATAAATATATCGTCGAAAAGGGTAAGTTAAATCATTTTCTACTCTCCAGTTATTCTGCCAGAAAATTATCTATGGAAACCACTGGAAATGCGGGTGGAGCGACAAATGTGAAGGTGAATTACGAAAATGATACCAGCCAGGCTGATATTATTTCTACTATTAAACAGGGATTATATGTCACTGAAATGATGGGGCAGGGGGTGAACCTGGTTACGGGTGATTATTCTCGTGGTGCGGGTGGTTTCTGGATAGAAAATGGTGAAATCGTTCATCCGGTTAGTGAAATTACCATTGCGGGTAATCTGTCTGAAATGTTTGCTGGCATGCAAACCATCGCCAATGATTTAGACACTCGGTCGGCACTGGAAACAGGTTCCATGTTGATCAACGAA
>DRNA01000466.1 GCA_011322365.1 Aeromonadales bacterium
AGGTTATTAAGTTTGAAGAACTTTTTCAGGGTACTATTGATGGCGCCTCGGTATACCCCCGGGAAGTAGTCAAAAAAGCCCTGCAGTATAATGCCGCAGCAATGATTGTAGCTCATAACCATCCCTCCGGAATCGCAGAGCCCAGCCTGGCAGATGAAAGCATTACCCGCCGCCTGAAGGAGGCTCTGGGTCTGGTGGATATCCGGCTGCTGGATCATCTGGTCATTGGTGATGATGAAATTGTTTCTCTAGCAGAACGCGGTATTATTTGACAGTTTTTCATTTCTGGCAAATACTATAAACAATATGACTATTTTATTATTCACTCACTATTGGAGATAAACTTATGAACTCTCTTAAATGGATAAAATTTTTCAGCATCAGTATTGTTTTGTCTTTAAGCGCCTGCAGTGATAAGCCTGAATGGGTCAGCATTTATAATGAATGTAAAGAGCAGATTCAGACAAGTATTGATGAAATAAAACAGTCACCTGATACCCCGCAAGCTATGGGTAATATGATGCAGAGTTTCGGCATGAGTGCCTGTGAAATGATAAAAAACACCTGTGAACAGGATCCCAAAGGAGCCGCCTGTCAATCTATTGTTAATAGTCACAAAGAACAAAAATAAAATAATTTTTCTACTGTATAGGTATGGAGCCAGTTATGGACCAAAAATTTCAAATTATAGCTATTGTACTTTTTTTTCTTGTAACCGGCTTTATTTCAGTCCATGCCTCTGAGCCTGGTTATACCATAGAAAAAAATGCACGTTTTACACTATATCCTGGTAAGAAAAATGATCCTTACTCAATGATTATACCGTTGAGACTTAAACATTATGGCAAAATAAGAGTAAGCTTATCTAAACTTCAGTTCTCCGGAAAAAAAGTAAAATTTATTTCATTTCCGCCCAAAGGCGCAATCCGATTATGGCTGGTTAATCCCAAAGTAATCAACAAACATAATGTACCTTCCAAGTACATATATAAAGAAAAGTTTATAATGGATCCTACCAGGGATTATCTTGAATATTATATTGATGAACCTGAACTGATAAGAAATCATGGAAAATATGATCTGTATATTTCCAATATGACAAAAAATACCGTAACAGGCGCATACCACCTTCAATATCCCGGTTCCATGCAGGAATCCAGAGAAAGCCGTGAGCAGGCAAGAGCCCAACTACCTGATCTGAGTATTGAAGATATTGATTTAACCCCTTCTAATAATCTTAGAGTGACTATTGTTAATAAAGGTAAATCCGGCTTGCCTTATGCCGCCTGGTCAAAGAAATATCATTCTACAACTATGCTAAAAGTCTACCGAAATGGTAAAGCAATTGGCGGGGCATCTCTGGACAGAATAGATCCTGACAAGCATTTAAGACAACCAGGTGGCAAAGTAATATATATAAGTAATATTAAAATTAACCAAACTTCCGAAATCAACGTAGGTATTAATCCGAATTTGATAAAGGAGGTTACTTTCAAAAACAACGCGCTTCTAAAAGTTTTATCCCCTCAGCATAAGACGCAAAAACTTCCTGACCTGATTATTTCTAAAGTTTTTCTTACTCCACAAAAAAAAGTAGGTATTACTATTCGCAATATAGGTCAATCAGGTATTCCTGAGGCTTGCTGGAAAGCTACAGGAGCAAAAGCCTGCTCCTTAAAACTTGAGATCAATGGAAAGTCCTGGGGAGGCGCCACACTTAAAATCATAGACCGGAGTAAACGATTAAAGTATCCTGGCGGCACAGTCAATTATATCTCTAATTATACGGTTAACCGGCCTACACGTATTTCAGCAACAATAGATTCTTTATCTGTTGTGAAAGAAAAAAATGAAAGGAATAACAGTTATTCAACTGAGCTTAGACCTTAACTAGTCCGCCCTGAAAAAAACATAGCACATTGATTTATAAGGAAATATAGATTAATTACGGCTGTTAAATTTGCAAGATTTTGGTAAAATAAGCCTTATTAACTTGCAAATTTCCAGACCAAAATGAAGCCAAAGAAACAGCCAAAAATACCTCAGGAAGACCTGTTCAGG
>DRNA01000467.1 GCA_011322365.1 Aeromonadales bacterium
AAAAGATGTCGCAGCCTACATGAGGTATTACAATCTCGAAAGACTGCATTCGAGCAACGGTGATTTATCACCCATTAACTATGAAAATTCTCTAAGAAAAGTGTCCGGTTAGACTTGACCAGTACAATCGTTAAATATCGTAGAGGGCAGAAGTGGGTTGTTTGGGATAAAAAAAATAAAGAAAAAGGAAATGATTTGGTTAATCTAATATCAATAAAAATAAAAAATGATATCATCCAAAGAAATGAGCAATAAGGACCGTTAGCTACTCCATCAGATCTATGTCCCAAGGTTTCAAGTTTACCCAATACTACAAAGACAACTATTAGGTACGATTTTATGAAATATATATTTTTGTGTGTTAAGTCGATTATTTTTATTTTGTTTCTTTCTACTAATGAATCTCTTGCAAAAAATATTGTTGATGAAAACACTCTTAAAATGGGCACGATTTATCAAAAAATTCAACGAGCACAATATTTGAAAAAAATATGTGATTATTTTTATAATGACAAACAAAATTTGAATTTGCTTTATGCTGAATCAAATATAAATATTTTTGAAAAGTTTGTCCCTAGTAAAAATAATGCACTTTTGAAGGCTTATCGTGATAAAAAACAATTTAGTATGTTCATTAAAGGGTTGTCGACTCAGCAAAAACAGATTTTAATAAACACATGTAATGTAGAGTATCCAAAAATACTACAGAAAATTAAAGTGAATTCTATTGAATGGTTTGAATTAGTAAAAGAAGACATGAAAAAAGCTGCAGAAAAATTTAGAAAAATTGACGCAATGAAAAACTAATCGCCCCGGTGGGAGGAGTGGAGAATAGAATGAAATTAAGGGAAATATATTAATGGGTGACCTCATTGATAGCCACTTATTCCGCCACACCATGGCCACGGTGATGCTGGAAAACGGTGCTGATATAAGAAACATCCGGGAAATGCTTGGCCATGCTAGGATAGATACCACTCAGATCTACACCCAGATCTCCATCAAATAACTCAAAGCGGTACATGAGCAGCCCCATCCGTCGAGAGCACCAGATAAAGAAAAAATAGACAATGATGATGGCAGATCCGATAAACTATGATATAATAGCCAATACGCCATTGGCGTATTCAGGGGAAGTGATGGTCATAATAGAAACTCCGATATTTACACGACTCATCAAAGAGATGATGAATGACGATGAATATCGAGAATTGCAAGAAGCATTAGTGAGTCGTCCTGATAGCGGTAGTCTGATTAAGAAAAGTGGTGGATTGCGCAAAGTTAGGTGGAAGCGACAGGGGCGTGGAAAAAGTGGCAGGATCAGAGTAATTTATTACTGGATGGTCACCGATGAGCAGATTTACATGCTTTACATTTACCCAAAAGGCAAACAGGAAAACTTAACGCCGCAGCAGTTAGCGACGTTGAAATCGATTGTTGAGAGGTGGACAGATGAATGATGACATGTTTAACGAATTACTCGCCAGTGTCGAGGAAATGGATACGATCAAAAAAGGTCACACTGAACCTGGTCGCCAGTTTAAGTTTAACGAGCCAGAAGTCCGTGCGATCCGAATGAAGATCGGCATGACCCAAAATAAGTTTGCGGCCCTGATTGGTGTCAGTCGACGAACCCTCGAAAACTGGGAACAGGGACGACGGTATCCGACGGGTCCCGCACGGGCATTATTGAAGATTGTTGCAGCCGATCCGGAAAGTGCAATCAGGACGTTGCACTCGTAATCCCCGAGGACAGTAGAAATAAGGCCCCGCCGAAAACAGCGTGTGCTGTCATGTCCATTGATATGACCCATTGATAATAATTTCATTAATCAAATTTTTAACCATTCTGACGCTGATTATCGAGGAGTAATAGATAATGCTGTTCTTAAGTAAACAGTTATTTATAATTTGTATCTTTCTTTTATTTTTGAATAATTTACTATCGGCTCACGAAAAGGTATTGGACAAGAAAATTGCATCTTTACTTGATAACAGAGTAACTCGCACAGAAAAGCAAATGTTGGATATTTTGGAGCAATTAGATGTTTTAGATAGATCCTATCTATTAGAGCAAACAATAATTTTATTTGCTAGCAATCAAGAGGAATACCAGAAGAGTTGGCTTCTATCCTGGGTGTTTGGGATGTATGCATGTTCAGAGAAAGATATATTGCAATCCACAAAATCTTATGTCAATGCTTCTGATGTTCGCATTAGACAGTTTATAAGGAGTATAAGAAGCGAAGACCAATTGAAGGATATTATGGATGAGTCGAGGAAGATGCAAAAACATTTTGCTATTCAACTTAAAAAATCCGGATTGAAGAAAAGCTTTCATGGCCGCTTGGTACGTTGCCCCGAATAATGAACAAATAGGTACAGGTAAGTAGGAGACAGGCACTCCCAGTAATTCCAAAAAAAAAGTGGGGGCATTGTGTAAGCCACAGATCATAAGCCTATCATCAAATTCAATAGAAAAGCACCCAAAGCATTCCTTATGGTGATGAAGCAAGTTTTGATATGACAGATAAATTTTTCCTAAATTACCTGCTTATGATAGTTGCATAAGAATGCAGACCCTGTTAAATCCCCATGACTTCCATCCTTCAATGTATTAAACTGCGAACAATCAAGCACACTTTGATCACCGCATAATGATAATAAGGATACTATCATGGACGATTTAAAAAATTGGCTTATTCTGAATCGTATTCCGGGATTTGGAAGTCGCAAAATTCTGCAATTATTAACCCATGTTGAAGAGCCTGCTCAGATTGTTAATGCGCCAGGTGGGCAGTTAAAGCAATGGGGGTTTAGTGCAAAAGCGATTGATTTTCTGGGTCATGATCCTGAACAGGCACTGGTGGATGATTTAGACTGGCTGGGTGACGATAAGCATATTGTCACTTTTGAACAACCGCAATACCCTTCTTTACTTCGTGAAATTACTGACCCACCCTTACTTCTCTATGTTCAGGGTAATGTGAGTGTACTTAACTCACCACAATTAGCCATAGTGGGTAGTCGTAACCCAACTGCTCAGGGAAAAAATAATGCGGAGGAATTTGCCAGCGCGCTGAGTCAATCAGGCATGGTGGTGACCAGTGGTATGGCTCTTGGAATTGATGCGGCGGCCCATGAAGGGGCATTAAAAAGTCATCAGCCCACTATCGCAATTATGGGTACCGGGCTTGATAGAGTCTATCCGGCTCGACATCGCGATCTGGCACATCGTATTAGTGAACAGGGAGCATTGGTTTCTGAGTTTGCTATTGGAACAGGTGTGAAGCCTGGTCATTTTCCAAAAAGGAATCGTATTATTTCAGGTTTAAGCCTGGGTGTGCTGGTGGTTGAAGCTGCCATTAAAAGTGGTTCGTTGATTACGGCAAAATTGGCGATGGATCAGGGCCGAGAAGTATTTGCTATACCGGGCTCTATCCATAACCCGCTCGCGAGAGGTTGTCATTTACTTATTCGTGATGGTGCCAAGCTGGTAGAAACGGCGAATGACGTGGTAGAGGAATTATCTGCTATGGCGTTATTTAATACTAAAAAGGTGGAGGGGAAGCAGAGCAGTGAAAATAACCACAAAAATTCAGCTTCTTTGTCGAAAACTGGTACACATTTAGCTGGAAATCTGGATAATGAACAACAGGCGATACTTGATGTAATTGACTTTTCGACCACGCCAGTTGACGTTATCGTCGAGCGTTCCCGGTTGTCGGTAGAAGTTGTTTCAGGTACGCTATTAATC
>DRNA01000468.1 GCA_011322365.1 Aeromonadales bacterium
AAAGTGCCAGGGTAAAACACATACCATAAAACAGACTAACCACAAATAAATTCTGTTGTTTTTGCGCCATAAACTGATTCAGCGCAGACCATTTCAAAAAGAATTTTCCTGAGAATTGCTTGGTTATTAATAAGCGGGCCTGAAAATTTGTTTCGGGGGTAAGATAGGCTACCTGGCTTGAAGTCAGGCGAGAGATTTTTTTCCCATCAACAAAGAAACTATTATTTTCAAGGCCACTGGCTGAAAAGCTGAGAACGCCCTGCTTCTGGCTGGTACAGTTGAGTAAAAACTGATGTTTACCTGCAGCTAATTTGATGAATTGCTCAGCTTTAGAGGAAAGAATAAAATCTTCTTTGAGTTGTTTTCCTTGCTCCCTGGCCAGATTTTCCACAGATGAAGTCACCTGGCATTGCATCACATCATCTGCGAAAGCATTAGCTATCGACAAACCAAAAATCAACAGACCCAGTTTAAGGTAATGAAGAATTTTTATAATATTTTCATCAGGCATAAATCAACATTACCCTGAAACTACATTGAAAATATATTACCATGCCATCAAGCCACTTCCAGTAGCCTGACGGGTTCTAATAACAAACATTCCAGATCATCTTTTTTGATAAAGCCCTTTACCATAGGACCCACTCTATCTGAACTGATAACAGCACCAATACTGGTTTCCTGCATGGGCATAATATCTTCCGGTTCAATAACATGTACGTCCGAAATTTCATTAATAACCAGACCTAATAATGGTTTAATACCATCTTTGGTCACAAACATGACAACCGGACGTTCACTTTCAGCAATGTGTTTTCTGGTCTCTTCGAATGTTCTGACTAAATGAGCCAGGGTAATCAATCTTTCTTCTGAAAGTATAGAAAGAGCCTTCTTGGTTTCTCCTGTATCTCTGAGTCCTAGTAAATTTTGAGCCAGGGAATGAATATGTTTATGAGGCGCATCGAATTTTTTCATTACTCGCATCAGTTCTTCATCACGAGATTGAAATTTGTCATACCATTTTCCAAAAGCACATTTATGTGGATCGGTGGCTTTTTCAAATGGTACGCCATTAACAATGCTATCTTCCAGGGAGTTGATCCAGCCGATATGATCTTTTTCCCTTTCCACCAACATCTCTATAAGTTTATGATTTTCATCAAAAGGAGAAGCCAATCCCATTGATTTTGCAAAATCAAAAATGGGAGTAGGCTCATTTCGATACATCACTGCACCTTTTAGTCCTTTCCCTGATACAGGCAAAGGACGCTCATCCTGCATATATTGTTGAGTTGACAGAATACTGGAGACTTCCACAGCAAACATACTGTCACCATTCCAGAAAGTAAAAATTTCTTCACTCATATCATTTGTATCCCATCGTTAAAAGATTGAGTCATAATGAAGTTAAGTGTAGTCCAAGCTGTATATTTTTTCCTGATTTATGGGATTAATTTGATATAATGCCCCATTCGATTTTAGCTGAATAATACTTATGGAATCCTATAGCCCTGCTGGTTTCTGGCGTCGGTTTTTTGCGCTGGTTTACGATGTTCTCATTGTCATTTCCATTATTCTGGTTGGATGGGTGCTGCTTTATGCTGTATTACTGGGCATTTTAGGTGCCGAAGCTGTGAATGAGAAACAGGTTTTATGGCATTGGGGTTGGGGGTTAATTATCAAACTTTACCTGTTAACCCTGTGGTTTGGCTATTATGCTATCTCCTGGATCAAGGGGGGGCAGACACTGGGAATGCGCCCCTGGCGACTTTATGTTTTCACCGAACAAGGGAAACCTCTTAACTGGAAAAATAGTCTGATTCGATTTGCAAGCGGTTTACTGGGAATAGGCCTTCTGTTGATTCCATTTAATCAACAGAAGAAAGCGCTTCAGGACAGATTATCAGGAACCATCACTGTCGTCAGAAATTCCAGATAAAGGCTGTTGAACAGCATTTGTACAGGCTAATTAACTTTTTTCAATCGCCATCGAGCCAGAAAGATGAACACGATAACAGGCATAACTGCTCCAGCAAAAGCCGGCATATGGTAGGCAATTGCCACCGAACCCATACTTTCATTCACCAGATAATAAGCCAGCCCGATTAAAATTCCAGATAATGTTCTGGCACCAAGCCCGGTATGGCGCAACGAGCTAAACACAAAGCTACAGCCTAGAATCAACATCACAGCAATAGAAAATGGCTGCAGAATTTTGCGCCAGAAAGATAACAAAAATTGCCCCGCATCCAGTTGATTTCTCTGTAGATAATTAGCATATCGCCAAAGTTCGGCAATCCCCAGGCTTGCCGGGTCCAGACTCGCCATACCCAGATTTTCCAGAGTCAATTCGGATTTCCAGCGAGTTTCATCCAACTGTTGATTGACAATTTTATCGGCCTTGAAAATGGTACTGTGTACGTTTTGCAAATGCCAGATCCCTTTACCTACATATTCCCCGGATTCTGCTCGAGTGATACTGTCCAACACCATATTTTGATCAAACTTATATCGTTCCAACCCTTCAACTTTTCCTTCTGGTAAGGTATGTTTGATATGGATGAAATCATCACCGTCTCTCGCCCATAAACCAGCGCCAGAACTGATAAGTTGACCGTTACTAAAAGCCAGTGATCGTCGTTGTTGGGCGTATTGCTTACTAACAGGTGAAAGCCATTCACCCATCATCATTACTATAATAAGCAGAGGTAATATAGCTAATAAGACAGATTTAATGATATGCCAGGTACTGATACCAGTCGCTCGAATAACAATCATTTCACTGGTACTCGATAAACTACCCAGCCCCACAATGGCTCCAACCAGCGCTGACATAGGAAAAATATATAACAGATTATCGGGTATATTAAGAAGTAGATTTATCAGGGCATCGCTCATGGTGTAACTTCCTCGACCAATGTTGGGCATATCATCAATGAAAAAAAACACCATAAGTAATGTGGTTAAAAATAATAAACTCAGAAGAACTGCCTTAAATATGATACCTCCAATGTACTTATCTATCAGACTGATACGTTTATTTTTCATTTTCAACCCCCCTTTCCAGAAGAAGAGAGAAAAGTGAATTTTCCATAAAAATAACCTGAGAGGTATAGCGATAATATAAACATCAGTAAATGGATCCACCACAATCCCAATTGATTAGGAATTAATCCATTTTCAACCCAGTTTTTGGATAAAATCATTAACGTCAAGTATAAAATATAGATAATAAGACCAACACCCAATTTGGCATATTTTCCCTGTCGCGGTTTAACTCTGGACAGAGGAATAGCCACCAGAATAAGGATTAAAGACGATAATCCCATAGATATTCGCCACTGTATTTCAGCCTGCGCTTTTGCATCAGCAATTTCAACCAATCGGCTGGTACTGAGTACATCATAATCCCGTTTTCTACGTTGACTGGTTTCATTAGGTATTCGCAGTAGATATTCATTGAAACTTGAAATATCAAAATTCCTCTGCCCTGGAATTCCCTGATAACTTTTGCCTTTATTCAAAATGAAAAATCTTTCATCATCCTTTTTTCGAATAATCTGCCCTTTTTGTGAAGATATCACTGTGATTTCAGTATTAATCGATGACGATGCCAGGTTTTGATTGTCATTTTTGGCCATGAAAATATTGGTAAATTGACCCTTTCCATCCTGTTTTTGTATATATACGATAGTATTACCATCAGATCCTTTCTGGAATCTACCGGGAGACAATAAAGTTATGTCTTTCTGAGCTGCCTGTTTATCCATAATTTCATATTGAAGATTACCTGCCCAGGGGGTTATCCAGAATCCCATGGCCATAGAAAGCAACATGAATAAAACTGCCGGTTTTAGTAATGCCGTAGTCAGAGAATGCTGTCCTATTCCACAGGCTCTCATTACCGTTATTTCCTGATCAGCATACATGCGGCCCAGAGCGATCATAGTACCCAAAAATAATGACAGCGGTAATAACAATGAAAAAATACGGGGTATTTGCAATAAAAGTAATTCACCTACAAGAGAGGTGGAAAGTTGGCCACTGGCAGCGCTGTTAATATAGTAAACAAATCGTTGAAGCGTAAAAATCAGGATCAGGATCAGTAAAATTCCCATGGCAGTTTTTACAACTTCTCGGCGTAAATAGCCTTTCAATATCATATTAATTCCTGGAAATCAGCCCGATTCTTACTACTTAATTATGCAAAACATCAAAATAACCCTATTATAATTATGTTTTTATTGTAACTTTGCTCAATTTTGCTAAAAAACCAGCACAATTCACAAAAATCTCTGACTTAACGTTTTTTTTCGGTTAATATTACTGTCTTTTTAATGGCCATCTTATCCAGCTATTACTTGCCAATTTCTGGATTATACCGTGCCAGTGCTGAACTGACAGCGTTTTTTTAAAAATGTTATGGATTAAAAATTAAATGGGATAAGAATATCGACATTCTCATTTTATGAACAGATTGAACCAGTTATGCCCGTTCAATCTTGCCAGTAAGACCATGATCACCAACCAGGAGTTCCTATGGAATTTAGTATTAAAAGTGGAAGTGCCGAAAAACAACGAACTGCGTGCCTTGTTGTTGGCGTCTACGAACCCAGAAAATTAACCGCTGCAGGAGAATTACTGGACAGCGTTTCTGACGGATATATTAGTAACCTGCTACGCCGAGGGGACATGGATGGTAAGCTCGGCCAGATGCTACTGCTGCAAAATGTACCCAACACCCTTTCTGACAGGGTTATGCTGGTTGGTTGTGGAAAAGAACGAGAACTGAATGAAAACAATTATCGTAAAATAATAGCCACTGCAATAAATAAATTGAATGAAACCGGCTCTATGGAAGCGCACTCGTATCTGACTGAATTAAACCTCAAAGGTCGGGATAGTTACTGGAAAATCCGTTTTGCCATTGAAGCCACGCTTGAAACACTTTATACGTTCGATCAGTTCAAAAGTAAAAAAAGTGAAGCCAGGCGTCCACTTAGACGTTTTATTTTCAATGTATCAAGCCGTCGGGAGCTACCTGTTGGTGAGCAGGCCATTAATGAGGGAGTTGCTATCTCAAATGGTATCCGGGAAGCTAAAAATCTGGCCAATATGCCGGGAAACATCTGTAACCCGCCCTTTCTGGCCGCTAACGCCGAAAAATTTGCTGATGAATTTACTCATATTACCACCACCATTTTAGATGAGTCTGAACTTGAGGAAATGGGTGCGGGTGCTTTTGTTGCCGTCAGTAAGGGTTCAGATATACCCGGCAAACTTATTATTATGGAATATCAGGGTGGTTCGGCTGAAGATAAGCCACTGGTTCTGGTGGGTAAAGGCATCACCTTTGATACCGGCGGTATCTCATTGAAACCCGGAGCCCAGATGGATGAAATGAAATATGATATGGGGGGTTCAGCAAGTGTTTTTGGTACTTTGCGTGCAGCAGCCGAATTAAAATTACCCCTGAATATTGTATGTGTTCTCGCTGCCGCTGAAAACATGCCCAGTGGGAATGCCGCAAGACCGGGCGATATAGTGACCAGTCTGTCCGGTAAAACTATCGAGATCCTCAATACCGATGCAGAAGGTCGATTAGTCCTGTGTGATGCCTTAACCTATGCGGAAAGATTTAACCCGGAACTGATTATCGATATCGCCACCTTAACCGGGGCTGTCATCATTGGTCTGGGCCATCATGCCAGCGGCCTGATGAGTAATCATAATCCACTGGCTCATGAATTGTTAAATGCAGGCGAAAAGTCCAATGACCGAGCCTGGCGTCTTCCAATATGGGAAGAGTATCATGAAGGTCTGAAAAGCAATTTTGCCGATTTCGCTAACATTGCAGGCCGCGCGGGTGGCTCCATAACTGCCGCCTGTTTCCTGGCCAAATTTATGAGAAAATATCAGTGGGCTCACCTCGATATTGCCGGTACAGCCTGGCGTTCGGGACAAAATAAAGGCGCTACCGGAAGACCTGTGGCTCTATTAACACAATTTCTGTTAGAACGTGTAGCCAAAGCAAGTTAAACTAGCGGTCTGTATTAGCTCCACTTTACTTTCAGGTTCTGAGCATGACTTTACCCACAATTACTTTCTAT
>DRNA01000469.1 GCA_011322365.1 Aeromonadales bacterium
ACAAAAAGCGGTGATGGAGTTTCTGTTAATCAACCACCCACTGGATTGTCCAATCTGTGATCAGGGTGGTGAATGTGAACTGCAGGATCTGGCCGTTGGGTTTGGCGATGATGATTCCAGTTATTGTGAAAATAAACGTGTTGTACATGATAAAAACATTGGACCATTGATTGAAACAGAAATGACACGTTGTATTCATTGTACTCGCTGTGTTCGTTTCGGTATGGAAATCGCAGGTATTCGAGAACTGGGCATGTTAGGTCGCGGCGAAACTGCTGAAATCGGTACCTTTGTGGGCAAATGTGTCGATTCTGAAGTTTCCGGTAATATTATTGACCTGTGCCCAGTGGGTGCGCTAACAGCAAAACCCTCCAGATATAAATATCGACCCTGGGAACTTCAGGGAACGCCATCAATTGCAGCGCATGACTGCCTCGGCTCCAATATCGATATTCACCACCGACGTGGTAAAGTCATTCGAGTGGTTCCCCGTGAAAATGAAGCGGTGAATGAAGTCTGGATATCTGATCGAGACCGTTATTCTTATGAAGCCTTAAATTCGGACAGCCGCCTCAAATCACCCATGATTAAAGAAGATGGCCAATGGAAAACTGTAGGTTGGCAAACGGCGCTGGAACGTGTGGTAGGGGGTTTGAATGGGGTGTTACAAAAACACGGCTCTGAGTCAATTGGTGCGCTTGCTTCGCCCAGTGCCACTACAGAAGAATTTTATTTATTACAAAAATTAATGCGAAATCTGGGCAGTGGTAATATTGATCACCGTTTGCGCCAGCTTGATTTTAGTGACAGTGAAAACGACCCCCTTTTCCCGGAACTGGGACGGGATATTGCCTCTCTTGAGACATTGGATGCTTCCTTATTAATAGGTTGTAACTTAAGAAAAGAATTACCTCTGGCAGCCTTACGATTAAGAAAATCTACCTTTACCGGCAAAGTGTGTGTGATTAATCAACAGGATTATGAATTTAATTTTAAACTGGCTGAAAAAAATATTGTTGCAGCAGATAATTTTGCTGAAGAGATAGCGGCAGTACTGAAAGCAGCTTGCGAAGATTTGCCTGAGAATACCCTGGATAGTGAGTGGCAAAAATTAATCAGTGATGTTGGTGTGAGCGACAATCATAAACACATAGCTGATTTATTAAAGCAGGATTCTTCAACTCAGGGGAAGCAGAGGGCCATAATTTTAGGTGCAGTAGCACAGTCTCATGCTGACTTTGCAACACTTCGGGCGTTGGCAAGAAAATTGGCTGAAGTGACTGGAGCCAGTTATGGTGTTATCAGTAGTGGTGCTAATAGTGCTGGGGCGTATCTGGCCGGGGCGATTCCACACCGACGGCCCGATGAAGCTGAAGCTAATGGTAAAAATGTATCGCAGATGTTAGCCGATGACCTTAAAGCCTTTTTACTGTTAAATGTAGAACCGGATAAAGATACGCTTCAAAGTGAAGCCGCTCTATCTGCCATGAAACAGGCAGAATTTGTGGTGTCATTAACACCCTTTAATGATGGTGAAGTCCTGGATTATGCCGATGTGTTATTACCACAGGCGGCTTTCAGTGAAACCTCTGGTTCCTATGTGAATTTAAACGGCATCTCTCAATCATTTATTGGTGCAGTGCCTGCCTGTGGGGAAGCCCGACCTGGCTGGAAAATTCTACGAGTACTGGGTAATTTTATGGAATTTGATGGGTTTGATTATGAATCTTCAGAAGCGGTGTTAGATGAAATGACTTCCCGGATAGCAGGTCAAAGTATTAATAATGACATAAGGTTGCCAGCGTCATTAAAATCAGACAGTGGCGATGTCGCTGAAGTGGGTATTTATGCTATTGATTCGATTGTACGTAGAGCCAGCGCTTTGCAGCAAACACAGGATGCACTAAAGGCTGGAAATACCACCGGTTCAGAGAATATGAAAAGTGCAGAAACTAACGATAGTGCTAAAGGTTAAGGGTTAAGACTATGTGGGATTTTTTGAAAGATATCATCCACTGGAACCAATGGTGGCCACTGGCCCAAATTCTGGGTGGTATAGTATTTATTTTGATCCCGGTGTTTCTGGTGGTGGCTTATACTACCTACGCGGAACGTAAACTTGTCGCTTACATGCAACTTCGTATCGGACCTAACCGCGTGGGGTGGCGGGGTTGGTTACAGCCCATTGCCGATGCATTGAAACTGCTGTTTAAAGAAATCATCTTCCCTGCACAGGCATCCAAAAAACTGTTTATTATTGGTCCGATGTTATTTATTGCACCGTCTATGGTGGCCTGGTCTGTCATTCCATTTGATAAAGGTGTGGTGCTGGCCAATTTGAACATTGGTTTAATGTTTCTGTTAGCCATGACTTCTATCGGTGTGTACGGGGTAGTAATTGCTGGCTGGGCATCGAATTCAAAGTATGCTTTTCTTGGCGCCTTACGATCAGCAGCGCAGATTGTCTCTTATGAGATCGCTATGGGTTTTGCATTGGTAGGTGTATTACTGGTGAGCCACAGTTTAAATTTAACTGAAATTGTAGAGGGACAAAGTGGTAATTTCCTCACCTGGAACTGGTTACCTTTATTGCCCCTGATGGTGGTGTACTGGATTTCTGCTGTAGCCGAAACCAATCGTGCACCTTTCGATGTAGCGGAAGGCGAATCTGAAATTGTAGCCGGTTTTCACGTTGAATATGCCGGAATGACTTTTGCGATATTTTTCCTGGCTGAATACGCCAATATGGTATTGCTGGCAGTGTTAACCTCTTTAATGTTTTTTGGTGGCTGGTTGTCACCCTTTCAGGGAATTCCCTACCTGGAAAGCTGGTTTGCCTGGGTACCTGGTGTTTCCTGGCTTATTATTAAAGCGAGCTTTTTTATCTTTACCTATTTGTGGTTCCGCGCTTCTTTCCCTCGTTATCGATATGATCAGATCATGCGTCTGGGCTGGAAGGTTTTTATCCCGGTGACCATTGTATGGTTACTGGTGGTGGCATTTGCATCCAAGATGCAACTGGCACCCTGGTTTAATTAGGCATATTGAAGGAAAATCACTATGAGAATGATTCGAGATTTTGCCAATACCTTCTTTCTTGCTGAACTGTTGAAAGGGTTAGCCTTAACCTGGAAGCATATGTGGGCGAAGAAAATTACGCTTCAATACCCTGAAGAGCGCACACCCATGTCACCCAGGTTTAGAGGTTTACATGCCCTGCGTCGCTACGAAAATGGTGAAGAGCGTTGTATTGCCTGTAAATTATGTGAAGCAGTTTGTCCGGCTCTGGCCATTACCATTGAAGCCGGTCCACGAGAAAGTGATGGTTCACGTAGAACCACACGCTATGAAATAGATTTATTTAAATGCATTTTTTGTGGGTTCTGTGAAGAATCCTGTCCGGTTGATTCCATTGTTGAAACCAGAATTTTTGATTATCACTTTGAACATCGGGGCGAAAATATTATGACCAAAGCAAAATTATTAGCTATTGGTGATGAATATGAAACACAGATTGCAGCGGATTTAAAGGCGCAATCAGAGTATCGTTAATCGATAATTACAGGTGTTTTTGCAAACTATCGCATTCCACCTTTAAAAGTAACTTTTATGGGTAGCTTCCAAGCAGTTACCTTAAAAGAAAATAGAGAAACAATATGGGCTTTGAAAAAATTCTATTTTATGTATTTTCTTCAGTGATGATACTGTCAGCTCTGGCGGTGATTTCATTTCGTCATTCTGTGAAAGCAGTGTTGTCGTTAGTACTATGCTTTTTTGCCGCCGCCGCCTTGTGGATGATGTTAGAAGCTGAGTTTCTGGCAGTTTCATTGGTACTGGTTTATGTTGGCGCGGTGATGGTGTTATTCCTGTTTGTGGTGATGATGCTGGATGTGGATTATGCAGCTTTAAAAGAAGGTTTTACCCGTTATCTCCCGGTTGGTGTGTTGGCCATTCTGGCTTTCTTTGCTGCCATGTATGTGTTGATTCATAGTGGTATTTTTAGTGCGCAAAATGTACCTATCCCAGCCCCTCATGCGGCGGATTATAGCAATATCAAAGAATTAGGTCTGTTGATGTACACCGTTTATTTTTATCCATTCGAGCTGGCAGCTGTTATTTTGCTGGTAGCTATTATTGCTGCCATCAGCCTGGCTTTTCGTGGCAGCCGTCACCGAAAAGTACAGATTAATTCCGAGCAAATCAGAACACGCAAATCCGATCGGTTACGTATTATTAAAATGGAAGCTGAGATGGTAGAAGAAACAGTTAATTCTTCAGAGGAAGTTTCGATTTCTGATCCAGCAAATTCAGACGCTTCAAATTCAAAAAATGGAGAAGGTAAATGATTGAGTTATCAGATTATTTAACCGTTAGCGCAATTTTATTTGCTATCAGTATTGCCGGTATTGTGATTAATCGTAAAAACGTGATTACTTTATTGATGAGTGTTGAGATTATGCTGTTAGCGGTGAATACTAACTTTATTGCTTTTTCTCGATATCTGGGTGATAGCGCCGGGCAGATTTTTGTTTTCTTTATTTTAACCGTAGCAGCAGCAGAAGCGGCTATTGGTCTGGCAATTTTAGTGGTGTTATTTAGAAATAAAAATACTATTGATATTGAAGAACTTGATTCATTGAAGGGTTGATGCAATGCAAAACACCTTATTAGCTATTGTACTCGCACCTTTACTGGGTGCCATCATTGCAGGATTATTTGGAAAGCAGATAGGTCGAAAGGGTGCTCATTGGGTGACTATTCTGGGTGTGGGTATTGCCTTTGTACTTTCAGTTTATGTATTTAAACAGCTGACTATGGATGATGTGGAAGTATTCAATGGCACTATTTATACCTGGGCCCAAATTGGTCAGTTGCATTTTGAAGTGGGCTTTCTGGTGGATAATCTCACCGCCATGATGATGGTGGTGGTGACATTTGTTTCGTTGATGGTGCATATTTATACCATTGGCTATATGAAGGATGATCCAGGTTATCAGCGGTTTTTCAGTTATATCGCGTTGTTTACTTTTTCAATGTTAATGTTGGTGATGGCAAACAACTTCCTGCAACTGTTCTTTGGCTGGGAGGCAGTTGGTCTGGTGTCTTATCTGTTGATTGGGTTCTGGTATAAAAAACCTACCGCTATTTATGCAAATATGAAAGCATTTCTGGTCAATCGAATCGGTGATTTTGGTTTTCTGCTGGGTATCGCCGGTGTGATGGCCTATTTTGGTACACTGGATTACAGTACGGTATTTGCCAATGCAGAAAGTTTTGCAGCCACGAATACTACTTTAAATGTCTGGGGTGATACCAACTGGTCTGCCTTGAGTATGATCTGTATTGGTTTGTTTGTAGGTGCAATGGGTAAATCAGCTCAGGTGCCACTGCATGTATGGTTACCCGATTCAATGGAAGGTCCAACGCCTATTTCTGCATTAATCCATGCCGCAACCATGGTCACCGCCGGTGTGTTTATGGTGGCCAGAATGTCACCCTTATTCGAATTTTCTGAAACTGCGTTATCCATGGTGTTAGTGGTGGGGGCGACCACGGCTTTGTTTATGGGATTCCTTGGCGTCATTCAAAACGATATCAAACGGGTGATTGCCTATTCCACCCTATCCCAATTAGGTTATATGGTGGTTGCACTAGGTGCTTCTGCTTATGCTGCAGGTGTGTTCCATTTAATGACCCATGCTTTTTTTAAAGCGTTACTTTTCCTGGCGGCTGGTTCGGTTATTATCGGCATGCACCATGAACAGGATATGCGTAAAATGGGTGGGCTTAGAAAATACATGCCTATTACCTATATCACCATGTTGATTGGTACACTTTCTTTAATCGGAACACCGTTATTTTCAGGCTTCTATTCCAAAGATATGATTATTGAGGCGGCGGCAGATTCTCATCTCTGGGGTTCGGGTTATGCTTATTTTGCTGTTATTGCCAGTGTTTTTGTGACCGCACTTTATAGTTTCAGATTGATCTTTTTAGTCTTCCACGGCAAGGAACGTTTTGATGATCATACCCGTGAACATTTAAAAGAATCACCTGCTGTGGTCTGGGTGCCTCTGGTGCTGTTAGCCATTCCTTCTATTGTAATTGGTGCTTACTATATTGAGCCGATGTTGTTTGGAAATTTCTTTAATGGCTCCATAGAAGTTCATGAATCGCATAACGTGCTGGCTGAGTTGGCGCATGAGTTCCATGGTTCCTGGACAATGGCGTGGCATTCTTTCACTCAGTTACCTCTGTACCTGCTTTTAGGTGGTGTGTTGACTGCCTGGTTATTCTACAGCAAATATACTGAGTTGCCGGCGAAAGCGGCTGATAAAATGAGCGCACTTTATACATTGTTGAAGAAGAAATATTACTTTGATGAGTTTAACCAGAAAGTACTGGCTGATGGTATGGTCGGTCTGGGTCGTGATCTATCCAAATGGGGCGATCAGGGTTTAATTGATGGGGTAATAGTCAACGGTTCAGCCACAATGGTGGGTCGTGTTGCTGGTTGGCTGAGAGGAATCCAGACGGGTTACCTTTACCATTATGCTTTTGCCATGTTAGTGGGATTGCTGGGCTTTTTAAGCTGGTTGTTAATTAGCTGAGTTTCCCAGTTGTATTGTTAAAAGAAAATTAGTATTAAAAAATGTAAAAACATCGCGTTATTTTTAGAAAGAGTATTCTTTAACTAACGAATTAAAAAATTACTTAATTAATCGGAAATTTGAAATGCCGTATTTGAGTTTATTAATCTGGTTCCCCATTATTGGCGCATTAGTAATGATGCTGTTTGCAGGTGAGCGGAATCCAGGCTTATCCAAAATACTGTCACTATTAATTGCATTGGTGACCTTTGGTTTATCTATCCCGTTGTATCTGGATTTTGATAGCACCACCGCTGCCATGCAGTTTACTGAAAATATGCCCTGGATCGAATCGTTAAATATTCGATATTCACTAGGTGTTGACGGCTTTTCTGTGCCACTGATTATGCTCACCAGTTTTATTAATGTGATTGTAGTGATTGCCGGTTGGAAAGTGATCAAAGATCGCATTTCTTTTTATATGGCATCATTTTTAATGATGACCGGTTTAATGAATGGCGTATTTGCGGCGATGGACAGCATCCTGTTTTATGTGTTCTGGGAAGCCATGCTTATTCCCATGTTCCTTATTATCGGGATCTGGGGTGGACCTAACCGCGTCTACGCTACTATCAAGTTTTTCCTTTATACTTTCTTTGGCTCAATTTTCATGTTGATCGCGTTGATCTATATGGGTATCAAACAGGGTGATTTTTCTATTCTCGGATTTCACAATCTGCCGCTGACTATGGAAGCTCAGACCTGGATATTCTTTGCCTTTCTCATAGGTTTTGCCGTGAAAGTCCCTATGTTTCCTGTACATACCTGGTTACCGGATGCGCACGTTGAAGCCCCCACTGGTGGTTCCGTGGTGCTGGCCGCTATCATGCTGAAAATGGGTACCTATGGTTTTATCCGCTTCTCCTTACCCATTACCCCGGATGCGGCACAGCAATACAGTTGGGTGATTATTGCACTTTCGCTGATAGCTGTGGTTTATATTGGTCTGGTTGCCCTGGCGCAAACGGATATGAAAAAACTCATTGCCTATTCATCTATTGCCCACATGGGTTTTGTTACTCTGGGCTTTTTTATTATATTTGCCCTGATGAATAATCATGAAGTTGATACGGCTAAACTGGCACTACAGGGTGGTCTGTATCAGATGATTTCACATGGCTTTATCTCTGCTGCCATGTTCCTTTGTGTGGGTGTTTTATATGACCGTTTACATTCCCGGAATATTCATGATTATGGTGGCGTAGTAAATAGCATGCCTAAATTTGCCGCATTATTTATGTTGTTTTCCATGGCCAATGCCGGTCTGCCGGGTACATCAGGGTTTGTGGGTGAATTCTGGGTGATTCTGGCTTCGTTTCAGGCTAATTTCTGGTATGCCTTTTTAGCAGGCACGACACTGATTATCGGTGCAGCCTATACCTTATGGATGTACAAGCGGGTTATGTTTGGTGAAATGGCTAACGAAAACGTGGCTAAACTTGAGGATATTAATTCAAGAGAAGGGCTTTTCCTCATGCTTTTGGCGGCATTGGTGTTGTTGTTTGGTCTTTGGCCAGAACCGCTGGTTAACCTGATGCAATCATCGGTGGATCATTTATTAGATTGTGGAATTCAATCAAAACTGTCTGTTATTGCAGGGGGATGTCATTAATGTTTCAGGTACCTGATTTATTCCCACTTTCAGCAGAAATTTTTATTCTGGTGATGGCCTGTGTGGTGATGGTGGTCGATTTATATTTTGCTGATAAGCAACATAAAATTACTTACTGGCTAACGCAATTAACATTATTTCTGGCTATTTTTATTACAGCTTACACCCTTGATGAAAAGGGTTCGATCCTGTTTAGTGGTATGTATATTTCGGACTATATGTCCAGTGTACTGAAAATAGGTATCTATATAGCCACCATGTTATCACTGCTTTATGCCAGAGATTATATTGCCGAAAGGAATTTTTTAAAGGGTGAATACTACATGCTGGCACTGTTTGCAGTGCTGGGTATGATGGTGATGGTCTCTGCTCATAGCCTGCTGACGATTTATCTGGGTCTGGAATTACTATCGTTACCGCTTTATGCCATGGTGGCAATGGAAAGAGATAATGCCAAAGCATCCGAAGCGGCAATGAAATATTTTGTTATGGGGGCAATAGCCTCTGGCTTCCTGCTCTATGGCATGTCCCTGCTTTATGGAGCCACGGGTAGCATCAGTATCGAAGTGTTGAATCAGACATTATTGAATACGGGTTCAAATAACATGATGGTCAATTTTGGGGTGGTATTTATCATCTCAGGTTTTGCATTTAAACTGGGTGCAGTGCCGTTTCATATGTGGTTACCCGATGTTTATCAGGGTTCTCCAACACCCGTTACCCTATTTATCGGTAGTGCGCCTAAAATTGCTGCTTTCGGCATGATCATACGGTTATTAACCGATGGTCTGGCGGGTCTGTCAGAACAATGGCAACCCATGTTAATGGTATTGGCATTATTATCGCTGGCAATAGGTAATGTGGTGGCAATTGCTCAGACCAATATCAAACGTATGCTGGCCTATTCAACTATCGGGCATGTGGGTTTTTTCCTGTTGGGCATCATTGCAGGAACCCAGGCAGGTTATGCGGCTTCCATGTTCTATATCCTGGTCTATGCATTAATGACCCTGGCTGGTTTTGGCATGATTGTGTTCCTCTCCAGAAAAGGATTTGAGTCTGAAACCATTGCTGATTTCAAAGGCCTGGCCAAGCGTAGCCCCTGGGCAGCTCTGATGATGTTATTTACTTTAATGTCACTGGCAGGTGTGCCACCTTTTATTGGTTTCTGGCCAAAATTGGAAGTAATTTTACAGGCAATACGTTCGGGTTATATCACACTGGCTATTACCGCTATTATATTTTCATTAATTGCCGCATATTATTATTTACGTATTGCTAAGGTAATGTACTTTGATGAGCCTGCAACAGACGAAGCTATTGTTGCCAGTTCTGATGTGAGATTGCTGGTGGCGGTTAATGGTCTTGCCATGTTAGCGCTGGGTATTATCCCCGGCTGGATATTGGACTTTTGTATAAAATCATTTAGTTAAGAGCATTCTAAGTGTGAAAAATACCGCTGATTACGCGGTATTTTTTTGCTTAAAATTTTTTCAGAGGGTTAATTTTGTTTGTAATTGGAATTCGATCTAGGTAGGATGAAATAGTCTTTTCTATAGAAGGATTTTAGTTCATGCGCTTTTTTTATCTATTTTTGTTTTTATTCGGCTTAATAAGTTGTGGTGGTGGCGGAACTGGTCCTGTGTTTAAAGACGAAGGTGTTGGTAATACTGATAGAACAGGCCTTGAGCCAACCTGCGGAATCCTTCAGCCGGAAGAAGTCTGTCTTACCTTTTTCTTTCCTACAGGAACAGCTGAAAAAAGAGAGTATACTTTAAATATCCCTTCTTCAATTACAGAGGCCAATCCTCCGCTATTTATTTTGCTTCATGGTGGTGGTGGTGATGCTGGGTCAGCATCTATTCCTTTTGGTATTAGAAAATTTATTGACGATAATAAGTTTATTGGTGTTTTTCCAAATGCCAGAATTAATTCCAGGGGATTTCGATCCTGGGATTTTGATGACGTTCAATTTATTGAAGAAGTTATTCGTCAACTCAGATTAAATCAAAAAATTAATCCTGAAAAAGTATACGTTTTTGGCTACTCAAATGGCTCTTTCCTGGCGAATCTTTTGGCATGTAAAATTCCAGATAAAATAACGGCAATGTTTGGTTTTGCCGGAACTTTATTAGAACCATTAACGGACTGCGCAAATACGGGTTCAGTGGCTATTCATAACATGCACGCTAAAGGTGATGACACTATTCCATATGCCGGTTCACCTGGAAATTTTCTTGGTGCGTTAGAGACTATAGAAGAATGGCGTATCTTTAATCAATGTGATGCCACCTTTACAACTTCTACTTTGTTTGATTTAACCAAAGATATTATCGGGGATGATGCTGAAACAAGGACATATGAGAACTGTTTAAGGACGGTGGCATTAACTTCCATTGAAGATTCAGGTCATTTACCCCAATTTAATCTTGAAGAATTACACCGAATTATGTTGAATTTTTATAATCAACCTGAGTTCTGGATAAGAAAATAAAGATTAAATGAACTAATAGCCTGAACCCTGATCAGATCTTTTGACTAAAAAAGGTTTTGATACAAGGAACAGGCTATGAACAAACTAACTGAAATATTTTGCGATGTCGATGACTTTTG
>DRNA01000470.1 GCA_011322365.1 Aeromonadales bacterium
ACCCCTAGAAGTTGAACCAACGCCAATCGAGACAACTTCTAGGGGTTTTCGCTTTTCTGGTGTTCCACAAATTCTCCCTAATATATACCTTCAAAAAAAAATAATCAAATCTGTTTTTGTTTCAGACACTTATAATCAAATCAAAATCATATATATTGATTGCCAACATTCGATATATCGAACCAAAACCGGTGCTAAATCAGCACCGAATTAGCACCAAATCGGTGCTAAAACAATACTATCTTGCTCTTGCCACTCTTTTTGCCTTTTCCAGCATGGCTGTTCTGAAAAAAGCCTTTTTACTTAATCCTGTTGCTTCACATGCCTTTTCCAGTTTTTCCCATTCAGCCTTATTCATACCTACATTTACAGCCTTATAGTTTCTTGTAGATGTTTTCTTTGTCTGTTTTACTTCTGGCGTATAATCTGCCTCAGCAGTAAAGTCAGCTCTTTTTTCTGCACTGATCCGCTTTTTTGTGGTTGCACGGGGACTTCTTAATTTTGGCTTAGTCATTATTTAACACCTCTTTGATTAGATTCTGCATTTCTCCTGTGGCTCGTCCGTCATCTCCTTCTGATACGGCCAAACCTGCACTGGCCGTCCTCCAGTAAGCTGAACGATATTTAAGACTGGTCTTTACCGGACTAAAGGCTGACAGCTCATTCAAAATAGCCCTGGCTTCCTTTTCATCAGCCATAACCGGATTAGTTGGCGTATGAGTTAAGACGACCCTGGCAACCAGTTCTCTGTTCCCCTGCGCCCTGGCTTTTTCAACAACATCATTCATTTTTCCCAATGTCTCAATATCAAACTGCCCAGGACGTACCGGACAAACAAAAATATCACACGCAAGTAAGGCAGAGCGCAGCTCTATAGAATCCACACCACCAGAATCAACAACAATCACCTGGTATAATTCGGCCTGATCTAAAAGTGGATCATACAAATCACCTTTCATTTGATATAAACGACAGGCATCAAGGTTTTGCTCTTTTCTCCAGAAATGCCAGTTTGCTGAACTTCCCTGAGGATCAGCATCAACCAGTAAGGTTTTACTGTCCTGACTAACTTCATGAGCAATATTAACCGCTATAGTAGTCTTTCCAACGCCACCTTTCTGACCTCCAACCACAACAATCATAAAAAAACCCTCCATATTATATTTGGTGCTATTTTAGCACTAAATTGGCACTATTTTAGCACCGATTTAGCACCAAACACAAAAACAAACCTGTTGCATTACCCCGTAACATTATATACAATAAACCAAAACAACACGGGGTAACACTATGGCAAGAGCAAAATATAAAATAACGACCGATCAGGATACCTGGTCTGCTATGGACTGGCTGGCAAACAAACTGGACAGTGGTTTCTTTCCTTACGATGATATGATTGATGATGAGGCTTTTATAAAAAATATCAGGGCGCAGGAAGCATTCAAAGAAACGGACAAATCACCAGAATCAGTTAATACCTGGTGCGAAACGTACATGAACAGTGAGCAATGGAAACAGCTTAAAAATGCTATTCGTGCAGCTCGCCTGAGACGTGAAAGAAAAAGAAATTATGACAAGGCGGTACGTCGTATTGATATTTCTAACCGTGCCCTGCATATGTTGCAGACACTATCAAAGCGACACGGGGTAACATATTCAGAATTGATAGAAAAATACCTTGAAAAAGATTATATGAACACCGGGGATTAAATCATAAAATAATTTTAGCGGCTAAAATTTCTAAATATGTTTCGCCGTAACATAATTGTTCTATACCATAAAAAAGGTGATCTAAATGGCTAAACCGCTTAATTGGCATGAACTACAGGAAATCAAGCGAAAGGATCAGGATGCAGTACTTGAAGCCTGGAAAAAAGGGGAGCTGTCCGATGGTTCTGAATATTCAGACGAAGAAAAGCAGGCCATGTTAGAGAACTCAATTAAAATTGAGTGGGAACCTGGACATTTAAAATTTGACTATGATCCCTGGGTCGAAGAAATGATGGACGATAAAGACAGAAAATTTTAGCGGCTAAAATTTTAATAGGATAAGTTGGGACTACCAAGTGTGACATATATCCACCACTTTTGGTTTTTTGTCTTTAAAGTGGGACATATATCCACCACTTTTTTTGGTAAGTGTGAGACAAACCCACTACTTAGAGCAAAGTGAAAACACTATATGTTGTGGTTTATTCAGCTGATGAAGCTACAACATATAGTGCTATCTAATTTTCAATAATCTTTAAGATGTTTTTATATTACCCCGTAACACTTATATTTGTTTCTGCTTGTAAAACCACAAAAACAAGCCGAACAAGCAAAATCCTCCACTCAACATACGTTTTTTAGCAGTTTAAGCTACCGGAAAAAATTTTAGCCGCTAAAATCCGGTAATAAATACGATGAAATGTATTTTTTTGGCGTGTTCGGCTCACCTGGAAGCGGCCAATTTGACATAATGGTGTTTTTACGAAGTTTGTATCTTGTATCAGCTACCCCGTAACACATTAAACTTGACAAAATAGCATTCATCCCATATTATAATAAGTACGACTGACCCTTAGTTCTTGTCATTAAGTTGGCATTAACATAGGGTGAAAAAGCCACCGAAAGGTGGTTTTTTCGATCTTACAGGACAAAAAATTGCAGACAAT
>DRNA01000471.1 GCA_011322365.1 Aeromonadales bacterium
CGAAGCAGAGTTATGTGCTGGCTTCTTCCCTGGTTGATGTGACTGCTATTCGTCTGCGTACGCTGGACAATTATGGTAATACGGTCACGCGGATCCATGAGCTGGAAGCCATTGGTGATGCCACTGGCCCTACTCATACCTTTATCGCCCAGCAAAATTATAATAAACAAAGTTACGTGTTACCTTCAGCCGTGGTTGATCTCACCGATATTCGTTTGCGCACGCTGGATAACTATGGCAATACAGTCACGCGGATCCATGAGCTGGAAGCCATTGGTGATGCCACTGGCCCTACTCATACCTTTATCGCCCAGCAAAATTATAATAAACAAAGCTACGTGTTACCTTCAGCCGTGGTTGATCTCACCGATATTCGTTTGCGCACGCTGGATAATTATGGCAATACAGTCACGCGGATCCATGAACTGGAAGCCATTGGTGATGCCACTGGCCCTTCACACACTTTTATTGCCTTACAAAACTATAATAAACAGAGTTATGTCTTAGATTCGGTAGTTAGTGATCTCACCGATATTCGTTTGCGTACGCTGGATAATTATGGCAATACAGTCACACGGATCCATGAACTGGAAGCCATTGGTGATGCTACTGGCCCTTCACATACCTTTATCGCCCAGCAAAATTATTCCCGCCAGACCTTTGTGCTTTCTGCATTGGTAAGCAATGTGACTGATATTAAATTGCGTACGCTGGATAACTACGGTAATACGGTTACGCGGATCCATGAATTTGGTGCAGAAGCAATAGCGGATGGACCCAGTTATGTGTTCTCAGCGCTTCAGAGTAATGCATTACAGAATTATACCTTTGCGGACTCTTCTGCCAGAATTTTTAGATTTAAAGTCTTCGATAACTTTGGAAATACCCAGACAATAGCCAGAGATATTTCCTTAAATAGCACACTCTGTCTCGCCGGAAAATGGGATATGGATGAACTGAGCTGGAACGGTAGTGCCGGTGAAGTTATTGATAGCAGTGGCAGCAATCACAATGGTACTGCGATAAATGGCGCATTAACTAAAAATGTTGCCAGCGCTGTACCCGGTAGTCCAGGCACCTGTGGCTATGGAAGTTTTGATGGCATTAATGATTACGTTGCCTTGCCCAATTTTCCTGATTTAACTGAAAGTTTCACTATATCAGCCTGGATAAAGCCCCATGTAATTAATAAAGATCAACGTATTTACGTGGATGATGAAAATAATTCGGGAGGCTTTGCTTTTAGCCTGGGTGATGGTGGTAATGGTCGACTGAGATTTTTTTCCAGGCAGGTATCACCAGTGAGCATTGATACTCAATCAGCAGTAATTCCGTTGGCAGATCAATGGTATTTTGTGACAGCGGTACATGATTCTATTAATAAAACCCGACAGATTTTTGTCAATGGTCAGCCTCAACAACTTACTTCCGGAAGTACGGTTTCTGTTTATTCCGGTACCTGGGGCTCTGATCCTGGTATGGCCAGCATTGGCGGTGAAACCAACAATGCTGGAAGTGAAGCCGTTCCCAACTGGCGTTTTGATGGCGATATTGATGAAGTAAGAATTTACCATCAGGCCTTAACTCAAACTGAAATTCAGGCAGTTATGGCGGATACCCATCCCTGTATCTCATTACTGGATCATTTTCAGATCCAGCATGATGGTCAGGGGATCAGCTGTGCAGCGGAACCGGTTAGTGTTGCAGCACATGCTATCGATCATTCGGTTGTGAGTAGTTATGCAGGCTCTATCTTGCTCAATACCAACAGCGGTAAAGGCAGTTGGAACCTGGTTTCTGGTAATGGCACCTTTGTCGATGCTACCGCTAATGATGGCCTGGCAAACTATAGCTTTGATGCTAGCGATAATGGTGTAGCCCAGTTTTCACTGGATTATACCGAAGGCGCTTCCCCGATAAATATTAGCGTGAGTGATTCAGGCATTGTGGATGATGATACCGAAGGACTGCTCTCATTTGCCCCCAGTGGGTTTGTGATTACGGCTTCGCCTTTGGCTAATCCGCCACCGAGTCCGGTCAATGACCCCTTACCTGCACAGACGGCGGGCAGTAATTTTAACTTTTCCATCACTGCTTTTGGGCAAACGCCAGCAAATCCACAGTGTGGAGTGATTGAAAGTTACACGGGTATAAAACCAGTTAATTTCTGGAGCAATTATTCCAATCCCACTACGGGGACACTGACGCCAACCATTAATACTCAATCTATAGCTGCCACTGAAGTGGCTTCAACACCTCAAAATATCACCTTCAATAATGGACAGGCACAGGTGATAGCAAAATATAAAGATGTAGGAGCGATACAGATCGCTTTAAAAGATGCTGATCTCAGTGCGCACAGCAATATTATTCAGGGGGCGTCTAATAACTTTGTGGTCAAACCGGCAGATTTTGTGACCACGGTAACGGGTAATCCCGCAGCAGCCAGTGCCTCGGGGGCAGTATTTAAAAAAGCCGGGGAATCTTTCCAGCTACAGGTAGATGTACTCGATGCTGAAGGTGATCGAACGCCAAATTATGGTAATGAAACGGTTGCAGAAACCTTAAGGGTTAAATCCAGTCAGTTAATGGCACCAGTTGGTGGCAGAAATGGTGTGGATGGCGCGGGTACTCTGGCCAATAACAGTGCCTTTGTGGCTGTTGTGCCCGGTCAGTTTGAAAATACCACCACCAGTTTCAGTGAAGTGGGCATTATTCGACTGCAAACGGAAGTCGGTGATGGTGATTACCTCGGTGCGGGTAATATTACTGGCACAGAAACAGCCAATGTAGGGCGGTTTATACCCGATCGATTTCAGATCAGTAGTAATAACCCCTCTTTCAGAAATGGTGATAGCAGTTGGGGTTGTGGTTTTAGCTATCAATCTCAGCCGTTTGAATTTGCCACCGGACTGAACCCACAATTGACCCTGACGGCATTGAGTGAGACCGGTACCCCCACCTTTAACTATGCAGCCAGTTTCTGGAAACTTAGCACCAGTTTGTCTAATCGAGATTATGTCAATCAGCTAGCAGGTGTTTCAGCGGTTTTAACTGCTGACAAAACATCGGCTTCAGTTTCGTTGACTGGTATTAATGATTTCAGTGATGGACAGGGTTTACTGACCATTAGCGGGGATCAATTAAGCTATGTCAAAGCAGCTGCTATACCGTCAGCTAACGATGCGCCTTTTGATGCGGATGTGAAGTTATCTATTCCGGTAAGTGATTTAACTGACAGTGATGGGGTTTGTGTTGATGCTGACAATGATGGCATCTGTGAAGCCTATAACTCAACCAATATCAGTGGTACACAGTTGCGTTGGGGACGCTGGTTTGTTGAAAATGTACTGGGCAGCGAACTTGAGAATCTGGATTTACTGGCTACAGCAGAATATTTTGACGGTAGTATGTTTCAGCTGAACAGCGCTGATAGTTGTTCGGCAACTATTTCCGGCTGGATCCCCCCCACTTTAACGGCTTATACGGACAACTTGGCGCCGGGTGAAACGCTATTAACTCAGAGTGTTATGTCATCCGGACTTTTGCCTTTTGTGCTATCAGCTCCAGGTGAAGGAAATGATGGTTCGTTGTTATTTACGCTGCCAACCCCGGCCTGGATGTTTTATGATTATGATGGTAATGGTACAGCCGATGGTGCCAGTGCGACCGTAACCTTTGGTGTCTATAAAGGTAAAAAGCCGGTGATTTACTGGCGGCAGAAATTTGGTAACTAATCTGAGCAGATAGTTTCATTGTTAAGAACAAGTTCGTTGCTATAGACTATTTTGCAGCAAGGTCAAATTAAGCTAGAATACCGATAACAATAATAAAGGGATATTGGCACGGGGTTGCCATAACAGGCTTTTGACCAAAATAATCACCATCGCAGGCGCTTCCGGTTCAGGCAAAACCACCCTGGCACATCAATTACAGAAATGGTTAAATCGATATTTTTCTGCTGAAGTGTGCGGACTGATTTCTGAAGATCATTATTTTAACGATTTTTCAGATTTAAGTTTTGATGAACGTTCGGTATTAAATTTTGATCATCCGTCAGCACTGGATCATAATTTATTGTTTGAACAGTTGTCCCAATTGAAAAATGGCCAGCCTGTTGAAATCCCTCAGTATTGTTTTAAAACACACAGTAGAAAAGAAGAGGTTGAAAAAAAACAGCCAATGCCCTTTCTTATTCTGGAAGGTATCCATACCTTTCATCATGAGAAAATAAAAAATTTTTCCAACTTTAAAATTTTTGTGGATACCGATGGCGATCTCTGTTTGGCAAGGCGTATTGCCAGAGATATAAATGAGCGAGCCAGAACGCTGGAATCGGTTATCACACAATATTTTGCAACAGTAAAACCTATGTATGAAAAATATACCCTACCTCAACTGATCCATGCCGATATGGTTTTAGATGGCTCTGAAGAGATTGGCGCTTTAATTAACAAAGTGATTTCAAGTGCTAAATTTCAACAATTAATTGCCAGCGAAAATGCTGAATAAATTATTCGAAAAACAAATCCAGCAAACTATTAGCAATGCCATAAATGAAAACCTGTCTATTATTTCATTAAACCCGGTTTCGGGAGGTGATATCAACCAGGCTTACTGTCTTGAGTCGAAAAGTAAAAAATATTTTCTAAAAATAAATCACGAAAAATATTATGCAATGTTTTGTACCGAAGCGGAGGCATTACAGATAATAGCAACAACTGATAGCATCCGTGTGCCAAAAGTTATCTGTATGGGGAAATTTTCTCAACAAAGTTTCCTGGTGCTGGAATTTATAGAATTAAACTCTCACGGAGATTTGGCCCTGTTTGCCAGACAACTGGCCAAATTACATTTAAATATTAATGCAAAATTTGGTTTTGAAAACGATAATTTTATTGGAACAACCCCACAGAAAAATGCCTGGACAAATAACTGGATAGAGTTTTTTAATAGAGAAAGAATATCTTTTCAACTGGAATGTTTAAAAAGGAAAAATTTAAACAGAAAAATAGTTAAAAAAATCGAAAGATTACTAAAACAACTTCCAGCATTTTTTTCAGGCTATCTCCCCGTGCCCGCTTTACTGCATGGTGATTTATGGCAGGGAAATTATGCTTTTGATACCTTTGGCAACCCCGTAATCTATGACCCTGCCAGTTATTATGGCGATCATGAAACTGACCTTGCTATGCTGGAGTTATTTGGTCATCCTGGAGCAGATTTTTTTCAGCAATATGCACAAATATTTCCTGTTGATAGAGGATATTTTCATCGAAAACCGTTATATAACCTTTATCATATAATGAATCATGCCAATCTTTTTGGAGGCAGTTATCTGCAACAGCTGGATGACAGGGTGAATGAATTGTTAAAATTTACAGGGAATTAAACACTAAAATTACAAGCATACATTTCATCCCGCCTATTGTAGGAGCGAATTTATTCGCTAAACTAGACCACAGAGATCATTGCTGAAGAAAATGAAAAGGTCAAATGATTGTCTTCTAAATATCAACAAACCTGTTATTTTGCTTTTACAATGAGATGACCATTTTTAATGTCATCCAGATTAACTTTTAATCTGTTTTTGCTCCAACCATGAACCTTGTCATGTGCTTCAATAAAGACCGTTTTAATATTGCTGGGAATTTTGACGTTATTCAACCCCCGGGTAAAGGGCTGTTCGTTGATGTGAGGATGTACTAATATTCTGTCAGCAAGAATATTTCCTTTCTCATCAACAATACGCCAGTCGTCGGCATAATGCTTCCAGCTGGCATCATCATGTTTCAGCGTCACCTTAATACTCCAGAGACCAGAAGTGTGTTGGGAAAAACTGGCTTGAAGGATGTTAACTTCGTTGGCAGAAGTCATCTGGGACAAAAGAAGTAAAATAACAGGACTAATTTTCATGTGTGTTATCTCAACAGGGATTGGTTAGCTTTTAGAGTAAGAAAACATCACCTTGTTGCAAAATTGCTCAACTTTGTATTCAAATATCGACAATATAAGATTAAGTAAGAATAGAAGAATAAACTTCCACTCTTACTTTATAAATTACGTTATTTTTGAGAATTTGGAACTGGGAAAGATTTCACTTCAGTAGTAATCTTAACCAGTTCGCCATTAACATAATAAAAATTAATGGTAACAACAAAAATAGTGGTCGGTGTTCTAAAGGTAAAGTGCCACGATGAACCTCCATCTCCGCCAGAGGGTGGAGCAGGGGGAGTATCCATTACTGTCTGGTTTCCTGGTCCTGGAATTGCGTTTAAAGGTATGTTTAAAATTGATGCCTTTTGGATTTGACTGTCTTTGGAAATTAGCACATACATCGTTCCATCAACACGAGTAAGTTTTGCATTTAAACCCTGTCCAGAGGGTGCTATTTGCTGTACTTTTTGAGGTAAAGTGCTTATGGGTATCACTGTTTCCAGCGAGCCTGCTCCGTATGCTATAGAAGATATTCCTAAAAATAAGAGGGTCAATAATTTATTTTTCATCCTGAGTTCCTTATAAGTTAGAGACAAATTTAATTTATAACGTAAATCGTTTTACGTTATTGGCTATAATAGCCCCCCCCCCCCCGATTAGTCAAATATTAACTGGTTTTCATTGTTCGCCAAACTCCGCTTCCAGGGCATCAATAATATGCTCGCGTTGCTTTAGAGCTTCTATGCCATTGTCACCGAGCTTTCTCGCCACCAGAGATAAGACCATCTC
>DRNA01000472.1 GCA_011322365.1 Aeromonadales bacterium
GCATACGTCGAAATCAGCTCTATAACTAAAACGAACACGCTTTTCAAAGTCAAGGGAGACCCAGAAAAGAAAATCAAGCCGAACTAACTACACTCAAATAAGAAAATAAAAAACTCAAAGAGGAAGTAGAGATATTAAAAAAGGCCGCCGCGTATTTTGGCAGAGAACTCAAGTAAAGTACGCATTGATTGACAATTATTATTAGTCCACAAAATAAAGCTACAACTCACATTTCTCCAATACGCGTTTTTTTATCAGTTTCCGGATAGACGCATTTTCCTTTTCTTTATCAAGATATCTTTCCGGTAAGGGTTTTACCAGGTAGAGATAATCACCCTGTTTGTAGTCATCCCCGGAAAGTTTGGGGTCCAGTCCTTCTTCTACCATTATCGGACTGATAACCGTAGTTGAAATTTCTGGGTGAGTAGTTTCCAAAACGGCTACCGTACCTAGATGGTTGTCACTGTGGAAAGCACCATTAAGATGGATAATCTGGCTACGAGGATATCTTTTTCTTGCCAAAGCAATAGATTCAGCCATAGTGGTATCTCTGAGTAATTGCGCGGCATAGGTATTTAGCTGTCTTTTTTTCATTTCAGCTTCGGTCTGACCATGATTCCGTCCAGATTCTTTAATGAAATCCATAAATTTTGCTTTATATTTCTTATTTTTCAGATCCAGCTCTCTGGCCGACCAGTCACGTTTCTGTTGTGGTACTTTCTTTAATATAGCGGCACCTTTCTTACCTACACAGCGTACAAACATCGCTGGAGCATTGGCAGCAATGACGGGGATCTGGTGTTCTCGAGCGAATTCAACTACTGCACGGTAGGAACCCTTATAATCTTTCCAGGCATCAGCTTCGTCAAATAGCGTCTCTTCGCCGTACTTTCCAGCAAGGTAACCGTCAATAACGGGCTGTGCATCACGGGAAAATTGCTCCATGGACAGCACTAAATTCGGGTTTTGTCGATAGAGAACCTGTAGTAAATCCATCTGTAATTTATGTGAAGCTTGATGGGTATGGAGTTCACCGACAAAAACAACATCACTCTTTTTCAGTTGCTTCACTAACTGGGGCATTGAGACTGGCTTTTTATTTTCACTTTCAATTAGTTGATAATCATAGAGTGTTTCAAGACCCTTGTGATCAGGTGATGGCTTTATATTAGTATCAGGCTTGCTTTTATCATAGCTATTAACCGTGATACAACCAGAAACCAGCAGGCTAACCATGACAGTTTGTACGAATCTTGTTATATTATCAGACATCATTATTATCAATTATATTTTTTGAATAGATTAGCGTAACCATTCATAAAAAGCTATCGAATAACTGGTTATCGCACGAAGAGGTTATTTATGATATCAACCCAAATATCCAGACTTTTTCGGGCTCACTTCTGGCATTCTCTATTTGAGGTTTTCATTCAGACCTTCAAACGCTTTCCTGTCAGTATTATCTTTATAGTTATTGCAGTATTGCTCAGTATTACTCTTATCCATGATGTGAAATTTTTCAATGACCATCAGTTACAAATTATTTATCTTTTATTGAGCGGTGGTTGCCTGATTTTTTTCAGTGGCACACTACTGGCCGAAAATTTGAAATGGAACCCTGTTAAGCAGTACAGTGTTTTATTTCTACTATTTTCAATCTACAGCGGTTACGTATATTTCAATCAAAAATTAAATTTAGAATACTGGTTATTATTTTTTTCAATTCTGCTTTCAGTCAGTTTTGTTCCCTATCTATTACGGCCTGCTGATAATAATTCCAGCTGGTATTTAAATTTTAGAATTGTAACCGCATTGTTTTTTGCTTTGCTTGCTGGAGTGATTTTTAGCGGCGGCCTGAGTTTGATTTTACTGAGTATAAAATACCTTTTTGATATCAAAATCAACAATGATTTTTATGCAGACATCTGGTTGCTGGGCATGGTATTTATTGCACCTGTGTATGTGTTATCACAGTATCCTAAACAATTTGACTATGCCAGAGAAGAGTGCCATTTTCCAAAAGGTGTCAATTTTATTTTCAGCTTTGTACTGATTCCGTTAGTCATGGTTTACATGATTATTCTGTATGCCTACTTCATCAAAATACTGTTTCAATGGCAATTACCTCATGGTCATCTGGGCTGGATGATCAGTGTTTTTGGTGTTATTGGGATTCTGACTAACCTGGCTATTTATCCTATACATCAACTACAACGCCCCCTGATTAGCTGGTTTTATAAAAATTTTTATCGCATTATGATCATCCCTGTTATACTACTCGCCATAGCCATTGGCGTTCGCATACAGGAATACGGTGTAACTGAACAGCGTTATCTGGTGGCTCTCTGTACACTCTGGTTTGCCGGGCTGGTGGTTATTTTTCTTATCCGTAAACAAAATTTTAGCCTGACAAGTGTTACTCTCTCACTATCAATACTGCTTTTTTTGAGTAGCTTTGGTCCCTGGAGTATTAAATCACTAACCTTATCCAGTCAATTACATCGCTTTGAAAATATACTTACACAAAACCAGTTACTCAAAAATGGAAAAATTTTAGCTGCAGGAAATCAACCGGACATAAAGGTAGCCAAAGAACTCAGTGCGACAACCAGCTACATATTACGCATGGCTTCTGTGGAACAGTTCAGACATTATTTTCCCGATCAACTGTCATTTAATAAAGCACTGCATTGCCAGAAAGATAATCCCTGTCAGTCAAAAAATGTTGTTGCACTACTTAAATTAATGGGCGTTAAATATATTGATAGATGGTCAAGACAAACCACACAAGAAATTACCCTGCAAATAAGCAATTATAACTATACTAAAACGTTAACCGCTTTTGATGTAAAAAATTCAGATTTTTTTATACCTCTACTCTGGCTGGATAGTGGTAACAGAAAAAACATCATTTCCATCGATAGAAACAGCCAGATAATCTCTTTTAGTGTTCTTTTAAATCCTGATGGACATTTAGAAATTTCTTCAGCTGATTATCAAACCTTATCACTTGATATCAACACTATTTCTTCTCGTTTTGAAAAAGGAATTAACCAGAATCTTAAAATAAACGAAGCCTATAAACTGCAATTATTTGCTGAGAATAGTGATCTTAGTGCAACACTGTATCTATCTCGAGTTAATATCAAAGACCCTGAAAATAAAGCTGAGTTTTCTAATCTAAATGGCAATTTGAGCATAAAAATAAAGGATTAGCTTAAAATTTCAGGTAAAATGACCAAATTAACCCAGAAACCACATAGAATTTAACATGATAAGAAGTATGACCGCCTTTTCGCGGGTTGAAGATAAAGCTGATTGGGGCCACGCTCAGATCGAAGTGCGCTCGGTCAACCAGCGCTTTCTGGAAGTGAATTTCAGATTGCCGGAGACTTTCCGTTATCTGGAAACCACCTTCAGACAAAAACTGCGACAACGCATCTCTCGTGGAAAAATTGAATGTCAGCTAAAATTCGAACTCTCCGATGCCATAGCCCCGGAAATCAAAGTCAACCAGACGCTGGCTAAAAATCTTTCACAAAATATCTCACAATTACAATCATTAACCGACTTGCAGGGAAGTGTTGACTGGGTACGTTTTCTACAATGGCCAGATATGGTTATTGTAGAAGCTGCTAACCTGGAGGTTGTTGAACAAGCCCTGGTAAAACTGTTTGATGAGGCTATTGATCATCTGATTGAATCAAGAGAACGTGAAGGTGCCAGTCTGAAAGCACATATCGAAAAACGCCTGGAAGGCATCAACCTGCAAATCGAAAAAGTTCGTGCCCAAATGCCTCAGATATTAACCTGGCAAAAAGAGCGCCTGCTAACTAAATTTGAAGAGGCTCAATTAAAACCTGACAGTGATCGTGTAGAACAGGAACTGGTACTCATGGCGCAAAAACTCGATGTTGCCGAAGAAATGGATCGTCTGCAGACCCACGTAGAAGAATTCTACCGCATTCTGAAAAAGGGAGGTGCTGCCGGTAGACGAATGGATTTTCTTTTACAGGAATTTAACCGCGAAGCCAATACACTCGGTTCAAAATCAGTCAATCAGAAAACCACCAACGCCTCGGTTGAACTCAAAGTTTACATCGAACAGATTCGAGAACAGATCCAGAATATTGAATAGGAAATATTAATACTATGCACTCTCAAACTGCCTCTTTACCAGGGCACCTCTACATCATTTCTGCACCTTCCGGAGCAGGTAAAACCTCTCTTGTCAAAGCGTTGATTGAACATAATGATAATATTATGCCTTCTGTCTCTCATACTACTCGCCCCAGGCGAAGTGGTGAAGTTGATGGTGTCGATTACCATTTTGTCAGTGATTCCGAGTTTCGTGCAATGCTGGCAGACAATGCC
>DRNA01000473.1 GCA_011322365.1 Aeromonadales bacterium
CATAGCGCATCGATATTGCATGGGCCTTTTGATTTTTCAGCAGGAAAGGGATTTCATAGGTCATATCCACCGCCGGGTTAAGCGATAACACGGATATAGATGATTTGACATCACAAACTCTATCTTTCATAAGATAAATATATCCCGAAATTAGATCACAAGTTTAAGGTATCAGGGAACACAGTGGCATCATTTAACTAACGACTGATCGCTTTGGCTGCTTTCATCAAAATTAATGGCTGATGAATGGAATCATACACCGGGATAGCCTTTTTACCGGTGTCAAAACAGCCATACACGGCCATTTGTGCCGTACGTACAGAATATTCAACGGTGAAAACACAGTCTTTTTCAACTTCAGCAAATTGCCCTAAAAAGGCAAAATTAGTTGCTCGTTCGGGTAATACATCTGGACGGTCACCAGGTTTTCTTGGCATAAACAAACTATCAATAAACGGCATGGCAACGGGTAGATTGTTCACCTTACCCGCTTCAACTACTGGCTCCATCAAATCCTGAACTTTGAGGTGGTACCATAACTCATCCAATATTTCTTTTCCGGTACATTCAGACATTTTTTTATTTACAAAATTACCCAGACGATCCGGATACAACCCATAACCCCAGAAAACCTTAACATCATCAGGTTGATTAGGAAAATGGGGTTGTCTCGCAATAACAATAGACATTAGCCAGTTAGAATCGGTCATGGTTACAAGCCCGCCTGTTCCATCAACGTTTCCTGAAAAGTTTTCCATATAATCGTGAAAAGTAGAGTCCTTTAGAGTTGCTGTAAAAGAGTACCATTTTTGTAAATCGATATTATTACTAAACACACCAGGGTGTCCAAAAGAGGAATCCTTTTTTGCTATCTTTTCCCATAAAGTCCAGGCTCCTGAAGAAGACTTATCTTTAAGTTTTGGCGCTTTTGACCAACTTCCAGTATCAGTACTTTCCGTGAGTGAGCCATTGGTTATAAAAACAAAATCATCTTCACCTAAAACATACTCATCTTCATGCCCTGAAGTATCTACTACCTGAATGACTGTCGCGGTAGTTTTATCTGCAGCAATATCAAAATCAATATCAACTACCTGGGTATTTATTTTAAAATTAACCCCTCTTGCTTCCAGATAACGCTTAATGGGTAATATGACAGAGTGATATTGATTATATTTGGTACGCATCACACCACCAAGATGTTCCAGGCCTTCAACAAGATGAATGAAACGTTTCATATAACGCCTCATTTCAGCAAGTGAACTCCATTTTTGAAAGGCAAACATTGATGTCCAGATATACCAGAAATTAGTATCAAAAAATTCCTTGGAAAACCAATCCTCTATACGTTTATTTCCTAACGAACGTTCAGAAACAAATATCAGCTTTAACAGATCCGATTGATCATTAAAGGACAGACCAAATGAAGACACATCCAGCTTCTTACCCTGCTTTAACAGCCGAGCCTGAGCATGAGAAACAAACCGTGTGTTAAATTCAAAGGTTTCATCCTTTACCGTTACCTCTGGATTTTCATAGGAAGGAATGTTGGATAAAAGATCCCAATAACAAACATAATGTTTTTCGTGCATTCTACCGCCACGAACAAGAAAACCATCATCTACATCTCCCGATCCATCACAAGCACCACCCACTATGCCATCCTGTTCTAATATACAGATATTTTCACCTTTAACTTTGGCATCCTTAATAAGATATACCGCAGCTGCAAGAGATGCTATTCCGCTTCCTACCAGATAAACTTTAGTTGTAGTTGCTATGTCTAATGGTCGTTTTTGCATGATGCTTCACTCCGAAAAAATCATTTCACTGTAGAATCTCCTCACTACTCTATACCTAAATGAACAATGAACCTTAATTATGGTCAACATTAAATAGATTAAAAAGGCATAATGAAATTATTATTATGGAAAATAGGAATAAATACAGGACCTCAAAAAATCTACTGTATTATCAGAGCAGTTTAGCTAAATATGTCTTTACGAAAAGTGCGTTGCCAGTTTCTCGCCATGTTGGCAAGTACTAACTGTTTCTGAGGACTATCCGTGGGCTCAGGGATAAAATAACGTTCAGCAAGAGGCATGCCTTTTCCTTGATATCTGAAGGTTTCTGAAAGCGTCATGCCAAAATCAAGACCTGCCATGGCAACACAGCCGTTGATAAGAAAAGGGGTTCCGACTTCTCTACCATGTAATTCATCGTTTATTGCCTGCACTACAACTCGAGCTTCGTTACTGGCCAGAAAACCCGTTTTAGGCATGGGATCGCCCGCCACACTATCACCTATAACATAAATATCTTTATGTTTTGTTGAACTGAAATCTTTAAAATTGACCGGACACCAGTCACCATCAGCCAAATCGTTTTTTAACGCAAAGGCAGCTGCTTTTTCGGGAGGGATGATATTAATTACATCACCTTTATGGACCGTTCCATCCGCGGTTATCACAGCATGATCTTTTGCATCCAGTTTAACCACTTCCCCGCCCTTATCTTTAGAGATCCATTCCAACATACTATTATCAGTGCCATAGCCAAAATGTTTTTTCCAGTAAACAGGAAAAATATTATCAAAAATAAAACTGTTTTTCGCATCCAGAATAGTGACTTTGGCGCCTGGATTGATTTTTTTAAGCATAGTAGTAATAAATGATGCACGTTCATAAGGCGCTGGAGGGCAACGATAGGGATCTGCAGGAACGGAGATAATGGCATGTCCTCCCTTTTTCATGGAAAGCAATTGATTTCGTAGATTGATAGTTTGAGGCCCGGTATGCCAGGCAGCAGGGAAATCACCTTCGGCAAGCTGCTGATTATACCCCTCAATACCTTCATAAAAATAGGTAGGGCCGGGGGAAACAATCAATTTGTCATATTGAAGTGTATCACCTCCATCCAGCTTAAGTTGCTTTTTACTGAAGTTGATATGTTCAGCTTTATCATGGATAACATTCACATGATAACGCTCTTTAAGCGTGGTATACGTCACGGTATATTCTTCAATCGTCGCCCATCCAGGAATTATTTCGTTGCTCCCTGGGCAGAAAATAAACTGAGGATTGGGTTCGATAATGGTTATTTTAACATCTGCATTTAACAGCCGCATATATTTCGCTGAGGCCGCACCACCAATACCTCCACCAACAATTACGATATGTGCAGCAGCATTTGTTGATGCAAAACTCGATGCACCAAAAAGGCCATAACTTAATGCTCCTGAGCCTAATATTTTGATTAACTCTCTGCGAGACAAATTCTTTTTTTCATGAGCAAAATGACTGGATTTTAATGATGAATACTTTTTCATTTTTTTTGCTCCTTCTGTAGCCACGTGGGTGGTTTAACGTCTTTATTCCAGTCACTTCGGGTCCATTCCACAGCTTGTTGTTGACTAAAAAAGTCTGCCATGTCTGCTATTTCTTTATTGGAAAGAGGCTGCGCAATAATTCCCATAACAACAAAATCGTTCGGAGGACGTTTTTTATATTCCTGCATTTTATTGATGAATTTTTTCTTACTCATACCTGCTATTGGTGGAATAATATCGTTAAATTCCGCACCATAAGTCCCATGACAGGCAGAACATGAAGTTGACATTAACCAACTTGAAGGCTGTGGAAATTTTTTAATAAGCTCATTGTTTTTTTTCAGAGACATACCACCAACCAAAGGTTCCTGTTTGGTTTTAGTAGTAACTGTATCCTCCACCGCACACAGATTAAATACGAGAAAAGAAGCGAAAAAAGGTAGTATATACTTCCTGATGTTTTTCATAGCATAACCCATTAAAGTCCTTGTTTCCTGAAAGGCATCACAAATATTTCATAAATTAAACGGCTAAAGTCATGCCTCTAACTCACAGACTATATGTGATATTTGTAAAGGATGCAATATGATCTCATAGCTAGCCTCTTTTTATTCACTTAAATTATAATAATGATGAAATCTTTGAATTTTTCTGAAATAAGTAATATGATGAATCCGATTCATGGAAGCCATCATTATTTTTCACCTTGCCTCTGTTAAGTTTTTTGTGATAATAGTGATTGGCATTGATTATTAGTCTCAGGGGATTCAAATGAAGAATAATAATTCAACAACTGCACCAACTCCCGAACTTAGTGAAGAAGAAAAAGACAGAATTCTTCACAGTTCACCCAGGGGTACCTGGGCTATTCTTGCCATATACGGCGTGCTGTTTACTTTAGGTTGGCTCTACTTCTGGTTTGGTTTGTTTATAGCCCGTGGCCCGGTTAATTAATGGAGAGATGATAATGGATAATCACTATATTGATCCACTTGAAAAAAAATGGATTGTTATGGTTGCCGTTTTTTTATTAGCATCATGGTCAATTATTTTATATTATGCCATTGTCGATGACATTCACCCCCCCAGTAATGTAGAAGTTATTGATTCAGCCCGATTACATCTGGATACAGGCGTAGGCGGTGGTGAGTTTCGAGAAGATAAACTGGGAGTGCATCGAAATAAAGAGGGTAACCTTGTGGTTACAATGGTAGCAGCTCGATATGGGTTTTACCCACAAACAATAACTGTTCCCACAAAAACACCGATTACCTTTCGCATGGCATCCTTTGACGTCCTTCATGGCGTCCATATTCCCTTCAGTAACATGAATACCATGATAGTGCCGGGCTATATCACAGAAATCCATACCGAATTTCAAAAGACCGGAAAATACCCCCTGCTTTGTGATGAATTTTGTGGCGTTGGCCATGCCGCCATGTATGGCATGATCAATATCGTACCCAAAAAAGATTTTCATTTGGATAAAGGAGACCATTCATAATGACTTCCCCAGTATCTGATGAAAATATACCGGACGTTCCAGTTCAGGGAGTCCTCGAAGAGAAAATCATTAACAACACCAATAAACTGGCTTTCTGGAATTTTTTTATTGCTTTTACCGCTTTTGGCCTGGCTTTACCCATGGGGACTTACCAGGTGCTTGCCAGAAGTGGACTGTTTCCCAAACTTGAAGACTCTGAACTCTATTATACCTCGGTTTCCACTCATGGTGTATTGATGGCCTACGTGTTAAGTACCTTTTTCATTATGGGGTTTGGCTATCATACAGCGGTCAACAGTTTAAAGCAGAAACTCTGGTCTCCGACTTTTTCCTGGACCGGTTTCTGGATAGCCACCACAGGAACAGCTCTTGCAGCAATTTCTCTATTGAGTGGTAAAGCATCCATATTATATACCTTTTACCCACCTGAATTAGCGGAGCCCATGTTTTATATTGGTGCTGCAATGTTGGTTATTGGCTCCTGGTTCTGGTGTATAGATATGGTTATTGCGGTGGTGCAATGGAAAAAAGCCAACCCTGGAAACCCAATACCTGTAATCATGTTCGGTACTGTAATGAATGCTCTGCTCTGGCTCTGGACTTCTTTGGGCGTCGCTTCTGAAGTGATTTTCCAGCTTATTCCGGTTTCTCTGGGTTGGGCTGATACACTCGACCCGGGACTTTCACGAACCCTGTTTTCAGAAACGCTTCATGCCATTGTCTATTTCTGGCTATTCCCGGCTTATCTGGTGATGTATGGCATTCTTCCCAGGGAAGCCGGCGGTAAACTTTTCAGTGACAAGATGTCACGTGTTGCCTTTGTTATGTTATTCATATTCTCGGTTCCTATTGGTATGCACCACTTGTATGTAGATCCACAACAGGCTGCTGGATGGAAACTGTTACATATGTTCGGCACATTTATGGTTGCCGTACCCACTTTTATTACTGGTTTTACCATCATCGCCAGTATGGAAATAGCTGGGCGGCTCAGGGGTGGAAAAGGCCTTTTTGGTTGGTTAAAAACACTTGATTATTCAAATCCTGTGGTCCTGGCCGGAGTACTGTCGTTAATTATGTTAACCGTGGGCGGCTGGGGCGGCGTCATCAACGCCTCTTATTCTTTAGATTCATTGGTACACAATACTGCCTGGATACCGGGGCATTTTCATCTTATCTACGGTGGAACTACGGTGATCATGTATTTTGCTGCGGCCTATTGGCTCTGGCCTAAAATTACCGGGCACAGACTCTTTTCCAGAAAACTGGCCATTTTACAGCTCTGGCTTTGGTTTATCGGGATGTGGATAACTACTATTCCCTGGCACTATCTGGGGATCATTGGCCAACCAAGAAGAATAAGTACCAGTCAGGCTTATAACCAGGCTTCAGAATTAGTCAAAAATTGGGATTTATCCATGTTGATGATGAATATAGGATCGCTGATATTATTAGTTTCCGGGTTGATTTTTATCTTTATTTTGATTCTGACATCATTCCAGCCAAAAGTCAGTGCTGCCGAAAGAAAGGTACAATATGCTGAAGTGATTCGCCCACCAGTTCATGTCCCAAAAATCTTAAATAGTTTAGCTTTCTGGAATTGGACCATGCTCATTTACCTGATCGCAAGTTATGGTTATCCAGTATTACAGTTCTGGTTTATAGGAACACCTGAATCTTCTGGATGGGGCTTTTAAGGGATGATCATTATGACTAAATTAAAACTACTCACGCTCTTTTCTTTATTATTTATCGGCTCAGTTTCTTTTGCCCTTAGTAAAGAAAATAAAAACACCGATCCATTCTCTCCCTCATCAAATATTGCCTGGGATGCAGCGCAACTCAATTTCGTTAAAAGCGGTGACGCAAAAAAAGGGGAAACCCTTAATAAAGAAAAAATGTGTAGTTTATGTCATGGAAATAAAGGAATTTCCAATGGCCGAAATTGGCCTAACCTGGCGGGGCAGCTGGCCAATTATACCTTTAAACAGATGAGAGATTACAAAGATAATAATCGTGAAGATTCTAACCCTTCATCAATGATGTCAATGCTTGCAAACCAACTGACAGACAAAGAAATAGCGGATCTAGCCATTTACTATTCCAGTTTACCCTTACCTGAAAAGCAAGATGAAATATCCTTAAACAGCCAAATCAAAGAAATCATCCCGCTGATTAAAAGAGGTGATGGTAGTCGGATGTTACCGGCCTGTTTAAGTTGCCATGGGGCCAAAGCGCAGGGGACATTAATGGATATACCAGCCCTGGCCGGACAGAAAGCTGTTTACTTCAAAAAAACCATGAATGAATTTAAAAATACTGTCCGCCATAATGATATTTATTCAAGAATGCGTATTATCGCAAAAACCCTGACTGATGATGAAATCGATGCGCTCACAGAATATTTTGCCACTGTATATAAATATAGTGACCTGGAAAATTAGATATCAGATATGCAACAGGTTCAGCTCCATGTATTGAATGGTTATTACTGATTGTTCCCTTTTTATTTCTGGCTAGTACAATGTGGAGATCAAATATTCTCCGTTTAAATCATGCCTGACAACAACAAATTAAATCAAAAGCATTCATCATCACCCTGCTATCAATGTGGGTTACCTAATAATGAAAAAGAAAAAATCTGCTTCACTATCCTGGAGCAGGAAAGGTTTTTTTGTTGTCATGGTTGTAAAGGTATTGCAGAACTTATTGTTTCAACCTTTAATGAAGAATACTATAGACTCAGAGAAAAACCAGATGGCTCATATAAAGCTGAGAAGACAGAATTATCGCTTAAACAACTCGAAAATTTTGATCGAACTGAAGTTCAATTTGATTTTATTCGACATCCTGATCCAGTAAAACAGAATATAGTAGAAGCCTATCTACTACTCGAAAATATCCGATGTGCAGCCTGTATCTGGTTAAATGAGCGACATATCCGGCAATTGAAAGGCGTAGAAAAAGTTCGTGTGGATTACACCAGCCAACAGGCTTATATTGTCTGGGATGAACAACAGATTAAGCTCTCAGAAATCCTAAAAGCCATTGAATCCATTGGTTATCATGCGCTTCCTTTCAACCCGGAACAACGCGAAAAATTGATCAAAGAGCAAAAAAGAAAAAATTCAACCCGGTTGCTATTCACTGCCCTTCTAGGTATGGAGGTTATGGCTCACGCGATAGCTACTTACTGGATGGGAGGCTTTGATTCCTCTGGCCAACTTCAGTTATGGGAAAAGATTGGACGTTGGACTGATCTTCTCGTGGTCAGCATCATGCTGATTTATTCGGGGGCCGATTTTTATATTTCAGCCTGGAGAGATATAAAGAACAGGCAGCCAGGTATGGATATACCAATTGTTATAGGATTAACAAGTGCCTATATCGGTAGTTTAATTGCCACCATCAGTCAACAACATGAGGTGTATTTTGATTCCATCGCCATGTTTATTTTTTTGATGCTGGCCGCTCGTATTTATGAACTAAAAGGACGACTTATTGCCGCCAATGCACTCGACAGACTTCTGAAGATAGTCCCCAAAACAGCCAACCTCATCCTTACCAAGCAATCAAATCGTATAAAAGAAACCTTAATTAACGATATATCCACAGGAGATATTGTTCTGGTTTATCCTGGAGAAATAGTACCACTGGATGGTAAAATTGTTGCCGGTAAAAGTAGTTTTAATGAATTTCAAATAACTGGTGAGATGATGCCCGTTGTCCGCCAGAAAGGTGATTACATTAATAATGGCAGTTGTAATATTGATCAACCCATAAAGCTGGAAGTTTTAAAAACATTTAATAAATCAACACTTTCAACAATTTTCAAACTACTGGAAAAAGGATCTTCAACTCGATTTAACTATACTCCGCTCACAGAAAAGTTTGCCAAATGGTTTGTTTGGATTATTTTAACTATAGCAACTTTAAGTGCCATCATCTGGTATTTCATTTCTCCCTCACAGATACTGCCTGTAACAATCGCTGTGCTTATTGTCAGTTGTCCCTGTGCACTGGCTCTGGCTACACCAGTGGCAGTATCCCTTAGTTCAGGAATTCTGGCTAATGAGGGTATTTTACCTATCAACATGCAAGCGATGGAAAATCTTGCACAGGCCGATACCTTTGTGTTTGATAAAACAGGCACATTAACTTTGGGGAAACCCATACTAACTGGTGAAGTTTTCCCCGTTAAAAAGACAACTTCCAAAGAACAACAACACCTGTTAAACATCGCCATTTCTCTGGAGTGGATGTCAGAACATCCTATTGCGCTGGCATTCAGACATGCTAGTAGCGTCTGCCCTTATCCCATTAGTCATCCAACAAATTGTACCGGTCAGGGGATAGCAGCCACACTTAATGGGGAGATTTGGAAAATTGGGAAGCTATCATTTTGCTGCCCAAAGGAACCACTAAATGCGAGAATACTTCAACAGGTTAACCACGCACAATTAAAAAAACAGATTCCTGTATTTCTTTCAAAAAATGATATTCTGATGAGCTATTTTTTGCTCAAGGATCCTCTTAGGGATTTCGCTTCAGACATAGTTCCAGCTCTTAAAAAACTTGGAGTAAAACATTTCTACATTTTAAGTGGCGATCACTGTGCAAATATTGAACCTATCGCCACTGAAATGGGAATTGAACATTTTTATGGTTCAATGTCTCCGCAAGATAAGCTTCAGTGGATTCAACTTAGGCAATCATCGGGCCATAAAGTTGTAATGGTTGGCGATGGTATAAATGATGCACCAATACTTTCGGCCGCAGATGCCTCCATATCCTTTTCTGAAGCAAGTGATCTGGCTCAAATAAATAGTGATTTCGTTATTCTTGGCCAAAATATCAATCTTATCCCAGGGTTATATAAAATAACTAAGAAAACCCACTCCATCATCATACAAAATGTAGCCTGGGCAATCATGTATAATATTGTTACTATTCCATTGGCAATAATTGGCTGGTTACCACCCTGGGGGGCTGCATTAGGCATGTCTCTAAGCTCTTTTATTGTTATTACAAACTCACTCAGACTAAATATATTTTTTCATAAGTCTAAAGCAAAAGAAAAGAACTATTTAAAATGAAAATATTAAAATCAATAATACTTTCATTGTCATTGCTTATTTTAACTACCTGTAATAAACCCGAAATAAAAATTCCAGATGTAAATGCTACACTTGACAACTACCTTAAGGTATTATCTTCAGGCGATAAAAAGCAATTTGAGGCTC
>DRNA01000474.1 GCA_011322365.1 Aeromonadales bacterium
GCCAGAGTTCTATCTGAGCAAGCACCTGATTACAGAACGAATTGGACATGACAAAACTGGGGTGTCCGGTGGCACAGCCGAGGTTAACCAGACGACCTTCGGCCAGAATGATGAGCCGTTTGCCGTCGGGGAAAATCACATGATCGACCTGAGGCTTAATATTTTCCCACTGATATTGACGTAGTTCAGCGATTTCGATTTCAGAATCAAAATGACCAATATTACAGACAATGGCCTCATTGCGCATGGCTTTCATGTGCTCGTGAGTAATCACATTGAAGTTACCCGTTGCGGTAACAAAAATATTAGCAATGGGTGCGGCTTCTTCCATGGTGATAACGCGGAACCCTTCCATCGCCGCCTGAAGCGCACAGATGGGGTCAATTTCAGTAATCATGACCGTTGCACCGAGACCACGTAAGGATTGTGCACAACCTTTTCCTACATCGCCATAGCCATTAACCACTGCTATTTTACCGGCTATCATCACATCTGTAGCCCGTTTGATGCCATCTACCAGAGATTCACGACATCCGTAAAGATTATCAAATTTTGATTTGGTTACCGAATCATTTACATTAAAAGCGGGCACTTTGAGAGTGCCATTTTTAACCATTTCATAAAGTCGCAGTACACCAGTGGTGGTTTCTTCAGAAAGGCCGCGAACATCATCCATTAATTCCGGAAATTTATCGTGCATCATTACGGTAAGATCGCCACCATCATCGAGGATCATATTGGGACGCCAGCCATCAGGCCCTATTATGGTCTGTTCGATACACCAGTCGGCTTCTTCCTGAGTTTCACCCTTCCAGGCAAAAACCGGAACACCAGTAATGGCAATGGCTGCAGCGGCATGGTCCTGAGTTGAAAAAATATTACAGGATGACCATCGAACTTCTGCGCCCAGAGCTGTCAAAGTTTCTATCAGAACAGCTGTCTGAATGGTCATATGCAAGCATCCTGCGATACGAGCCCCCTTCAAAGGCTGTTCTGAACCAAATTCCTGCCGAAGTGCCATTAACCCTGGCATTTCGGTTTCTGCAATATTGATTTCTTTCCGTCCCCAGTCCGATAAACTGATATCGGCTACTTTATAGTCCTGCCCGGTGGCTGTTTGTGTCATTTTTTACTCCGTTTAGTTAAAATTAAATACCAGCTGCGTCTTTAAGCGCAGCGGCTTTATCAGTTTGTTCCCAGGTAAAATCAGAGTGCTCTCGTCCAAAATGACCATAGGCGGCTGTCTGGCGATAAATTGGGCGAATTAAATCGAGCATTTTAATCAGACCATAGGGGCGTAGATCAAAATGTTCTCTCACCAGTGTTTCCAGTCGATCTTCGGCAATTTTTCCGGTTCCGAAAGTATTGATGCTAATGGAAGTGGGTTCGGCAACACCTATAGCGTAGGAGATCTGTATTTCACAACGATCAGCCAGACCAGCAGCGACAATGTTTTTAGCCACATATCGGCCAGCATAAGCGGCAGAACGATCCACTTTTGAGGGATCTTTGCCTGAGAAAGCCCCCCCTCCGTGTTTGGCTGCACCACCATAGGTATCCACAATAATTTTTCTGCCGGTTAAACCACAATCACCCATGGGACCACCGATGACAAATTTGCCGGTAGGATTAATAAAATATTTGGTGTCATTTGAGAGCCATTTCTCGGGTAATACTGGTTTGATAATCAGATCTCTGACGGCTTCCTGCAAATCATCAAGTGATATCTCTTCGTCATGTTGAGTTGAAAGTACCACGGCATCAATAGCGACGGGTAAGCCGTTTTCATATCGGAAAGTGACCTGACTTTTGGCATCGGGCCGGAGCCAGGGTAAAACACCTTCTTTACGAACCTTGGCCTGTTGCTTGACCAGCCGATGGGAATAGGTAATAGGGGCTGGCATAAGAACATCAGTTTCATTGGTGGCATAACCGAACATCAATCCCTGATCACCTGCACCCTGTTCAATATCTTTTGCCCTGTCTACTCCCTGAGCAATATCAGGGGACTGTTTTCCAATAGCGTTCAATACTGCGCAGGAATCCGCATCAAAACCCATGTCGGAACTGGTATAGCCAATATCCCTCACCACATCTCGAACGACACTTTCTATATCGACCCAGGCTGAGGTGGCAATTTCGCCAGCGACTATAACCATGCCGGTTTTGACCATGGTTTCACAGGCCACACGAGCAGATTTATCCTGCGAAATGATGGCATCAAGAACGGCGTCAGAAATTTGATCCGCAATTTTATCGGGATGACCTTCTGAAACCGATTCAGAAGTAAAAACACTGTATTCGGACATGTTTGGTTTCCTTGCTTGAATAATTTACTTACCTCTACCTGAAAGGCAGAGTGTGTAAGATGCAAACTTCAGGTTTAAGACGAATAATATGGCCAATAGTTTAGCATTGCTGGTTGAAATGGTGAATTTAATTCCACGAAATGGGCACAAAGTCATAGTATTTTTAGTTATATACCCATAATCATCCAAGATGTAGGATTTCAGCAAGAGGAGAAGCGTACAGATTCAAGGCATAAAAGTGAAGTGTTAGTCATTCTAACTTGAACTTTTATAACGCGGAAGGTGTGCGCTTATCGTCTTGCCCTATGGGAGCTCAAGCAGGAAGCCAGCGCTGCGTTGCAACTTTCACTAAGGGAATAACCATTAGTTTCAAGTTACGCCTTGCTCTGACATCCTGCTTGAACTCTGAAACCTACATCTTGGATGATTATGGGTATATCCTCATAATTAATAACCTAAAACGCGATCAACCTGATTAACCAGGGGTTCATTTTGCTGGCTGCGTTGGTAATTTTCTATCACTTGTGGAATAACAGACAGGGGGTCGGATACACTGGAAATATGGGGTGTGATAAAAATATCGGGATTTTGCCAAAAGGGATGAGCTTCAGGTAAAGGTTCTGTGGAAAAAACATCCAGTATGGCACTTTTTATCTGGCCTGTTTCAAGGGCTGTCAGTAAATCCTGTTCCTGTAAATGATCACCTCTTGCCACATTAATCAGGTGAGCACCTTGAGCAAGCCCTGAAAATAAATCTTTATTGAGGATATGTCGGGTTTCCCTGGTCAGGGGCAGTAAACAGATTAAGATCTGGGTACTTTGAAGAAAAAGTTTAAGGCCTGGCTCACCGGCATAGCATTCAATGTTTTCTAGCTGGTGCAGTGTTCTTGACCAGCCGGATACTTTGAATCCGGCGGCGGTTAGATATTGAGCCGCATGAGAGCCTAGTTGCCCAAGTCCCAGAATGCCAACATTTAACGGTTGGGCTGGTGATTCGGTGTGCCATTTTGCCTGAATTTGATGGTGGAAATACGTGATAAATTTCTGCGTGATAGTAGCTACCGCAGCTAACAGGTACTGGCTCATGCAATCGGCCAGTTTAGTATCAACAATACGGACGAAAGCGACATCCTCTGCAATCGTTTTGTCGGCAAACAGATGATCAACACCTGCTCCCATGGAGGAGATGGTTTTAAGGTTTTTAAATGGCTTAAAGATCCCTTCAGGGTGATACCAGCTTAAAGCAAAGTCGATATCGTCAGCATCGCCAACATCCGGCCAGATACGTAAATCCACTTCCGGGTAGTGTTGTTCAAAGGCACGGATCCAGGGTGTTAAATCGCGTCGCTGATCAATAATAAGTAAAGCCATAAGTGAAACCTAAAGTAATTTACTACCCAATGGCACATCCTGATCAGGGACACAAAGTGCCACATGATTATCGTCATTATGAAAACCGGTGACCAGGCATTCCGACATAAAAGGGCCAATCTGTTTTTTGGGAAAATTGACTACAGCCACTACCCGTTTATCCAGTAATTGCGCTTTGGTATAAAGTTCAGTGATCTGAGCTGATGATTTTTTTATACCAATGGTTTCTCCAAAATCAAGCTGTAATTTATAGGCAGGATTTCTGGCTTCAGGAAAATCATCAACGGCAATGATTTTACCGACTCTGAGTTCAACCTGTGTAAATTCATCCCAGTTAATCTGTTTCATTTTTTTTCTCATAGCTGTTAAGAATATTGAATAGGTTTTTGCTATCCAGGTTACCACCACTAATCACCAGAGCCACTTTTTTACCCTGTAATTGCTGCCTGATTTTAATGGCGGCCGCAAGTGATGCCGCCCCAGCCTCTTCTACCAGATTATGGGTGTGTTGCAGTAATAGGTAAATAGCATGGTTTATGTCTTCATCATCCACCAGTATAAAATCATCGACATATTTACGCATGATTTTCTGCGTGTTCTCAAACGGTATTCGAGTAGCCAGACCTTCAGCTAGTGTTGTTGTTGCAGCGGGAACCGGTTTTTTTGCTGCCCAGCTTAATTGCATTGATGGCGCCTGAGCAGATTGGACAGCGATGATCTGTATGTTCGGGTTGAGGGTTTTGGCTACAATGGCTGTACCACAAACCCCGCTACCGGCTCCAACGGGCACAATAATGCAGTCAACGTCGGGTAGAGTTTGCATAATTTCGAGACCATAGGTTCCTACTCCGCAAATAAGTTGCTCATCCGTTGGCCCGATAAATTTTCCGCCTGCCTGGTCCGCTAGATGTTGTGCCCATTCTCGAGCCTCATCAAAATCTTTACCGTGATGTTCCACTGTTGCCCCCAGACCTCGCATAGCTGCGACTTTTCCCGGATTGGCAACTTCCGGTACCACGATGGTTGCAGCGATATGATTTTTACTGGCGGCATAGGCGATGCTTTGTCCATGATTACCGGTGGATGCTGAATAGAGACCAGCAGTTTTTTCGGTGTCTGATAACTGTGAGGCCAGGTAAAGCCCACCTCGAACTTTAAAGGCACCTACGGGTTGATGATTTTCATGTTTTAACCAGGTGGAAGTACCAACCAGTTTATTGATACCAGCATAGGTGAAAAGTGGTGTGGGATTCAGGTGAGCATAGACGGCTTTTCTGGCAGCCAGAATATCGATAATGGTGGGCATAGTAGCCGTTGAGTTAAACGAAGCCTTCATGGGTTAGTATCTTTTAATTTATACGGGTAAATCCAGCCAGAAATAGCGGCACCTTTGCTATGGATTTTCTGACCGGGTGCCAGATCCAAAACCGTATAATAATTACCGGTTTTAAAGATACTAATCTTTCTGGAATAGTGTTCAGGGTCCTGCCAGGGTTTATTGTCGTAATTTTCTTCTGCCACAGAGAGAGTTCCGGCTTTTAAATCCACAGCAACAACCACTGCAACATGACCGTGTCGCCAGTTAGCTCGGCTACGGTCAGGGGCATAAATAATCAGATCCCCTCTTTTTGGTGCTCTTTTAGCACTACCATTGATAGAGCGTGCCAGCGGAAAAAATTCATTGGTTCGAATATTCTGCCCTTCGCTAAGATAGAGGATCTGATAAGCACTATCAATGCTGCCAAAAGTAATATTTAAATTCTTCATCCACCACTTCCGTGCGTATTCAACACATTGATAGATCACACCGATGTAATGTAAATTACTCTGTTGAGGATTTTTTGTATGATTGCTTATTTCACCGGTAGTTAAATTTAAAAAAGAATATTCGGGTTTGACACAGATGGACTGGCAATTAGAATAACCTACAGCACCATCGGCCTTACCTAAAATCTGACCAAAGGGCGTGGCACAACCGGTATCACAGGATTGTCTGGATTGCTGGTAAAGTTTTTGCTGGAGATTTTTTTCAAGAGGGGGCAGTTGAGGCATTAAACCGAAACCATCGGTGTGGGGCAGTTCGACGGTTTCTGCTGCAACAGCCACAGGACATAGACAGATCAGCGCCACTAACAACAATGCCTTAGACAACGCTTTATTAATAATAAAAAAATTCATAACCACCTCTGAATGACCAGCAACAGGTTCTCTTTATAACGCTAATAGCCAGTTGTTTGCAAACCTCAGCTATATTTTTCTGCCGGTAACGTTGATAAATGATTTTGCTGCCAGATAAGTTGACTGGTTTGTTGATCAATATTACCACCGGAAAGCACCACTAAAATAGTCTTGCGAGTGGTGGCGGGCTGGATATTCAGCCACTGCATTACGCCATCCATGGTCATGGCACTGGTGGGTTCTATGCGTAATTTGAGCAGGTGAGCCAGCCATTGGCTCCAGTAAAGAATGGCCGCTTCTTCGACTTCGAAAAAACCATCCAGTTGTTTGATAAAATGAAAAGTCCTTGCGGAAATGGACAGGGTTCGGGCACCATCGGCTAAAGTTGCCGGAGTGTCAGCTAGTCGCAGGATAGTCCCCGTTTGCCTGGAACGGGAAGCATCATTGCCTGATGCGGGCTCTACACCGATAACCTGTGTGGTCGGTGAGAGCTGACGGCTGGCAATAAAGCTGCCGGAGATTAATCCGCCGCCACCGCAGGGAGCAAAAATAGCATCATAATGTGGCTGGTTGTTTTGATTTGTTGAATCACTTGAAACAGGTTGAGTCAGAGCTTCGGCGATCACCGTACCCTGACCGGCAATAACATCATCGTCATCATAAGGTGGGATCCAGAAAGTACCGGCTTTTTTAGAGGCTTCTTCTACCATGGCATCCACTTCAGCTCGTTGATCGGCGAGTATAATCTCAGCCCCATAGCTTTTAGTTGCCTGGGCTTTCACCTTAGATACATTGGAAGGCATATAGATGGTAGCCGGAATATTAAATTGCTGAGCCGACCAGGCCACAGCCTGGGCATGATTCCCTGAGCTATTGGCGACAATATGCCGGGGTTTTAAAGCCGGATTTTTCTGACCCTGTTCCACTAAAGCAGCAACCGCATTACAACCGCCTCGGGCTTTGAATGCGCCTACTTTCTGTAAACATTCGGCTTTAAAAAAAATATCATGACCCAGCCAGGTATTTAATAAAGCTGAGGAGAAAATGGGCGTCTGATGGATAAAGGGTTTAATACGGGCTTGTGCCTGTTGAATGTTATCAAAAGAAATCATATTGGAACTCATCGACTTGAAATAAGCAGTAAGGAAAAACTAAGCGGTGTTAATAAAACAGTCATTACATTAAGCGCCAGAAAAACAGCATGTTGATTAAGTGTCTGTTGGTATTTATAGATCCCTGCAGCGGCAACAAATCCTAGTGAAAGTGGCGCTAATGTATAAAGAATTGAAGAGGGAAGCGCATGGACCTTGACAACAACGATGATGATTATGGCAGCAAAGATTAATTGCAGTAAATAAAGTTGTAGAGATTTATCAATGCCAAATTTAATCGGAAAGTGCTGGCGGCCCACCTGTTTGTCGGCATCAATATCCGGGATCTGATTCAGTAGTAATAAATTATTGATAAGGAAAAAAGGTAGCAGAATCAATAACCAGTCTAAAGCTGAATTATGTCCGGATAGAATAAAATGGCTTGCCGCTGTCATTAAAAAAGCAAAACCGATCCCGGGAGCAATCAAACATAAAAAAGGATGTTTATTGATGGGGCCGGTATAGGTGAGAATAATGAGAACACCAGGTAAACCAAATAAAATAATTTCCCAGCCAATAGCTATAACAAAATAAATTCCGATGCTAATAGTGATGAGCAAGGATACAATGGCGACCAATAAAATTTTGGGTGCACTTTCAGGGTGAGCCGGAAGGGCCCCACTTCCGCCACTAAAAGGTGTTTTAATAGTTTTAAAATCAAGACCGGATTTGAAATCATAATATTCATTAAAGGTATTGACACTGATATGCGCACTTAAAGCGCCAACAACAATAAGTGCAAGGGTAGAAAAGTGAACAGGATAGCCTTCATAAAGTGTAAGAGCCACTGCAAAAAATAAACAAACCGGCGTTAGAATTAAAAAGGGTAAACGCAAAGCTGCAATGGAAGGGAACATTATAAAAGATTATCCTCTGATGATTGTTGCAGATATCGATTAAGAAATCCCTGCTGTGGTATAATGTTGTTAGAAATTACCTTCATAACATATTGTTTTTTAACCTGCTATTTTTTAACTAGTGACTCACTCAAAAGGGTGGCAGCTCTGGCACTCATGCCATAGATTGAGAGTTGCGGGTTGACGCCAAGACTGGTTGGAAATACTGAAGCGTCAATAATGCTGAGACCTTCTAGTTGATGATGTTGTAAGCTATTGTTGACTACAGACATTTTTTCAGAACTTCCCAGTGGGCAACCGCCCATCAGATGTGCAGTAAATAATTTTGCTCGTAGCGGTTTCATGGGTAGTGTCTGTAGTAACTTTTTGGCAGCGTTCCAGTTTTTAACCAGTTGAGCGTCCTGGTGCAAGGGTATAACCTGTTGAGCACCCGTGGCAAACTGGACTTCCATCATTACAGCGTAAGATTTTTTTATCCCATCCCAGAGGTATTGGGAGATGGGATAATCCAGAACCGGGTAAAGGTTATTATCTAATTTAACTTCTCCACCCGTACTTTGTTCGTGAAAGCCATCTCTTAACAACGCTAAAATGGATTGGAAGTGAGAAAAATTCTGCATCATGTTAGCGTGTTCTTCACCAAAACCATTCATCATGGTAGCTGTAAGTAACGGGTGCATCGGTGGCACTTCGAGTTTAAAACCAATACTGTTATCGCTGGGCCATTGAAAGGTATCACTGTATATTGATTGTGGCGCTCCGGAAGCTGCTTCAATTTTTTCATTATAAATGGCGGCAGTTAAATTGACTGGATGAATAAAGGTTCTTTTTCCAATCAGTTGATAAGGATCGGGTATTTTCGATCGCATCAGGATGGCAGGCGTGCCAATGGCACCGGCACTTAAAACTACGTGTTTAGCATGGATAAGCCCCTTACGTTGGCGCAGCTGCCCTTGACTATCCATAAACTGGATCGCAACACCAGTGACTTTTTCGGTATCGAAAATGAGTTGGTTGACTCTGGTTCGAGAGAGAAGCGTTGCCCCATTATTAAGTGCAGTAGGAATAGTTGAAACCAGCATGGACTGTTTGGCATTAATCGGACAACCCATGCCGCAATAACCCAGATTGGCACAACCTTTTACATTTCGTGAAATGACTTTGGCGTGATAACCCAGTTTTTCCATACCGTCTTTAAGGATCTGATTATTTTTATTGGGTGGCATTTGCCAGGGATGAATGTTTAGACGTTTTTCCGCCCACTCGAACCAGGGCTTCATGGTTTGCTCAGTAATACCTTTAACACCATGTTCTTTTTGCCAGTGAGCTAATGTCTGTTCAGGTGTCCTGAAACTGGAAGTCCAGTTAACGGTTGTTGAACCTCCCACAGTCCGTCCCTGCATAATATTAATGGCTTTATCGGCGGTTTTTCTGGCAGCGGCTTCCTGATAAAGATCGGGATAGGCAAATTTTTCCATCATTTTAAATTGATCAGAATGACGCAGTGGGCCTTCTTCTATCATAATGACTTTAAGACCGGCTTTGGATAAAATTTCCGCTGTAATACCTCCGCCCGCCCCGGTACCAACGATAATGACATCAGTAGAAAGTGATAGATCTTTTTCTACGGTTTCACCATTAATTAAGTCCCAGTTGTTGCTGGAGAGTTCAGATTCTGCGTAGGGATTATGAAAGGGATTTGGCATAATGTCTTTTTCAGCTTTGAAATTTAAGAGAGGGTGGGCCCGGGTAATCCAGGTGAGCCCAGGATGAGCTTTCGGAATAATAGTTACCAAAAACTAATTGTGTTAATCCCTGATAACCAATCTGTAACAGTTCCATAAAACTATTCTGCCAGCCTCTCAGGAATTGAATAATATCTTCAGGAGATGCCGTACGCCAGGTCGACCAGATGCCAGCCAGAAGTGCTCGTCCTAATTTGTTAGCAAGCAGGTTAAACAGATCCCGTAATTCACTTTGAGCGGTCAGAGATAAAAACTGAATGCTGGCATCCATATTTATAATTGTCCGAATCGCAGTTTCTTTATTAATACCAGTGCCGGATAACATTACCGGAATAATAGCTAAGAGGACAATTTGATCATCAGCAGTAAAAAATTTAAGAGGCAACTTATCCAAATCGGCAAGGAGTTCATCAGCGGGTATTTTCCAATACACCAGTGTTCCCAGAGCAACAGAACCTCCAAGAATTAGAGAAGATTTTAAAAAGGTTCTTTTTGTTATCAAGTAAATTCTCCAATGAATTAATAAAAAAGATAAAAAAATCAGGCTATTTTTGTTAATAAATTGATCATTTTTTTAGTGAAGCCTTTATAGGGTGGTGTTAATAAACCCGCACCATTAATTCTTGATTGATAAAAAATACTTTTCGCTTTAGAGAATGTAACAAAACCATCTCTACCGTGATACTGTCCCATCCCGCTTGGACCAATTCCGCCGAAAGGCAGTTCTTCCTGGGCTACATGTAAAATACATTCATTAATGGCAACGCCACCAGCGTGGGTTTCTTTAAGAACGCGATTAATATTGGTTTTATTGCGGCTGAAAAAATAAAGTGCGAGGGGTCTTTCACCTCGATTGACCCATTCAATGGCCTCACTCAAACTGGTGTAAGTAATAACGGGTAAAAGCGGCCCAAAAATTTCTTCTTCCATAGCGCGGGTTTCGCGTTCGGGATTAACTACAATTCGCGGGACTATTTTTCGGTCGGTTTCTCGATCTTCTCCTGGGAGCAATGGTTCAATTCGCACATGAGTATTTTCGAGCTCTTTTACCAGTGCCTGTTGTCGAGTAAATTCTTTATCATTGATAATGCTGGTAAAGTCTACATTGCGCCAGTCCGGGTAAAAATTGGCTGCTGCTGCACGACTCAATGAGATAAATTGTTCCAGATTTTCCTCGGGTAACAGTACATAATCCGGAGCTACACAGGTTTGACCGGCATTAACCAGTTTACCGATAGTAATACGCTTTGCTGCATTTTTTATATCCGCATTTCTATCAATAATGGTTGGCGATTTACCGCCCAGTTCAAGTGTGACTGGTGTCAGATTTTTCGC
>DRNA01000475.1 GCA_011322365.1 Aeromonadales bacterium
TGTTATTGGTCTGACAGATATCGGTAATGGGACTTACATAGGTCGGATTACCGGTGATCTCTTCGCCATGACATTGATAAACACTGGATTCACGATCATAACAACCATGAGGTAACACATCGGTTCCACCGGTGAAAGAATCCGGATGACTGGTGCGATAATAACGTCTTTGTATGTCATTTGTAGCAAAACCGCGGTTTTGACCATAGTAGACATCGCCACCTCGATAATAACGCGAGGCTTCTCCTAATGCTCCACTAATGGGAGTTGCGCCCTGAGCGTTTAAACCCGCAACCAGGTATTTGAGTTCATCACGAACCGTCCGTGTACCCAATTGGAAAGGTGCTGAGTAGGACACGACCAACTCGGGTTTTCTCAAACTGTCGTTCCCGGCATAAGCTTTATAATTAGAGCCCGTTGGGTCAAGGATTAATGCCAGCGAATTACCAGAAGTCCAACCGCCTCGACCCACTATTTCCTGTATTACATTACTGATATCCGAAGAACGTAATGCTTTTAAATAGGACCAGTAAGGGTGCGTCCAACTTGAAGAAGCTGTTGTTTTAGGTGCCGAGACCAGAAATCCTGCCTGAGCCACCCAGGGTGGTGCATCATCAACAGCCAGACCACGAATAGTTCGAATCTGACCACCAGAACGATTACCTCTGGATGTCATACGAATATAGGCACTGGTAATGGTAGCCCCTTGTGGAATGGCAATATTTTGAAAGCGAAGACCAATATAATTGGTGGAGTCCAATGTTGATGAATTGGTGTTATATCCCGTGCTGGTAGTATTCTCTTCAGCATCATCATTATTATTCGCAATCTTTGAAACCACCTTGGTCGAATTACAACCACCTACCGCACTATTTTCATCATAGCGAATTCGGAGTTTGGGCATATAACCATATTCTGTGCGGTTATTATCCCAGGTTCTAAAACGTCTTTTACCTGTGGAATCACCCTTAATAATAAAAGTCATGGGTTTGCCGGCACACCAACCGGCCTGGCCCACTACTTCTTCAACCACATCCTTTAAATTTGGTGAGGTTTTCCGGTCAGTGACACCAGAACCCCAGGTAACGATATTATCCCAATTGGTATGGTTAGAAGTTAGCGGTCTTGAAGAAATATCAAAGTTAGTCGTGGTTAACGTGGGGGAATTTACTGATTTCTCAGCATAAACGTCCAATGAGGAACTACTGGAATAGCCTTCGGTTGAAAAATCCAGGAAAGCACTGGTAATTGTTGCCCCCTGGGGTACATGTACTTCGTCAAAACGAATAGCAATGGTCTGGTCTGATTTATTCGGTAACCAGACAATCTCAAGTCGAGGTGGGTTCGCAGTACCAACACCATATGCATTTCTTAATGCCGCATTAGGTGGGTAAGTCCAGATATCGTTATAAACCGGTGCTGGAGCATTCGGATCATCTTCCCAGTGTCCAGGGACAATAGGAGGAATGATATCAGGTACCGGCGTACAAACTGGAGCGGCATAGGTTGGCGCAGGCCAGGTTGGATCAGGGCCAGTTACATCTGGGACATAGGGAGGTGTAACGGGTGGCTGAGGTGTACACACCGGAGGATTGTATGAGGGAACAAAAGCAGGATCGGGACCATACTGATCGGGAACAAATGCTGGAATAATGTCCGGGTTCGGGGTACAGATTTGACCACCTTCACCATCAGAAATACAGGTATCGGGTTGTGGTATAGGCGGAGGTTGATAACCGGGAACCAATAAGATAACAGGTGCCGGACAATTATTACATACAGGGGGATCACAAAGATCCGGTTGCGGAATATCGGCAGGTTGATAACCGGGGGTCAGCACAATTATCGGTGCAGGGGCACAGTTGGTGACAAGATTGGTACAAACCGGCGCAGCACAATTATCCGGTTGCGGAATGCCTGGAGGCTGATAGTCCGGTACCCAGATTTGTGGTGTGGGCCCGCAATTAGCCGTACAACTGGTATCATGGTAATCTTTTTTACGCTGAAATTTAAAGACCAGATGATCACCGGATTGCCACTGTGACTTATCCGTACTCCAGTCAAGCGCCCAGGTGACATGGCCTTGTGCATCTTCATTAATGGTGGCACCATTATTAAATACAGGAACATTATACCAGTTCCTATGTCCATGAAAACTCCTGCCAGAATCTATCGAAGTGCCATTGTTAAATTCGTCTGCATCATTAGGGTAAGACGGATAGTTAGCCCGTTGCCACCAGAGATCGAGGTTTAAGGGCTCGCTGTACTTAGCTGAACTATCGTTAGGCGCACCAGTGAAAACAATTTTTGCTGAAAAAATCCTGGCGTCTTTAGGCACATTGACCTGGTACCTTAATGACAGTGCATTATCATTATCGCCCAGAACCGCAACAGCCTGATTTGTAGAGGTACCATAGAGAATATTATCAGCTCCGGAAAGTGGCTCTACAGTGGTCACCCGACAACCCGCGCAATCAACATAATCATTGACCATAGTGATTCGAGAATCTCCCAGGCGCACACCACCAAATGGTGTTTCAATACCATCATCACTGGATTGATTAACCTGAGCAATCACTAACGGGTCCACACCCGCATCGATATCCTTAACCGGATATAAAACTGGACCACCCGCTTCAAAAACATTTTGTGTCTGATAGGCAGTAAACCGCATTAAACCTACATTAACGCCCTGTAAGCTATCCAGTAAGGAGGTTAAAGCAGATTTCATCTGATCAATTTTTCTCGCACCTCCACTACTAGGGGGTAGATTCATGGAACCAGAGGTATCCATGACAAACAGTATATTCGGCTGGCTGGGGTTAATCAGCGCATTGGCAACATAGATTTCAGTATCATCGGCCTGAACCAGACCAGCAGATAATAAGATATAACTCGCGGTAGCGAAAGTGACCAGAAATCGGTTCCAGATTGATTTCACCCAAAAAATTGATGATGACATAATGTGCTACTCCGTTAAAAATATTTGACTACAACATTTATACACAGTCAGTGAAGCTCGACTAAAAGGGCATAAAAGAGTCAAAAACTTTAGATAGATACTTTTTTACCTGAATACACTATCGTAGGCTAAGTCACATTTTGCAAATAACCTCCGATATTCGACAGTCATTAACCGATAAATGGTCAACAGAAAGTCAAAATGTGAACCCTGTCACACTTTGAAAATGACGAAGGCACAGGCCATGATTGAGTTAACTTATTGAAAACGGTAGAAGATAATCAAATAAAGCTGATAGCTGGGTTAGCGAAGTTGTGCCGGAAGTGCAAAAACAATGGTTTCATCAATACCCTGCATTTCTTTAGAAAAATGGCCGCCCAGTGACCCCAGCTTTTCCACCACCTGTTTAACCAGAATCTCTGGTGCAGAAGCACCAGCAGTTACTCCAATATGAGCAATATTAGTTAACCAGTGTGGATTAATTTCATCCGCACTATCAATAAGGTAAGATTGCGTACCACATTTTAAAGACAATTCTTTCAATCGATTGGAATTTGAACTGCTCTCAGAACCGACCACCAGAACCAGATCACAAAATTCTGCCAGCAACTTCACCGAATCCTGGCGATTCTGAGTGGCGTAACAGATATCATCCTTTTTCGGACCCTGGATTGAGGGAAAACGATCACTTAAGGCCTGAATAATGGTTTTAGTATCATCAACAGAGAGTGTAGTCTGACTAACATAATGTAAATTAACCGTATCTTCAGGTTCAAGACTGTAGACATCCTCAACATTTTCTACCAGATAAATACCGGCCATTTTATTATCATATTGCCCCATGGTACCTTCAACTTCAGGATGTCCTTTATGGCCAATGAGAATACATTCATGGCCTTTTCTGGCGATACGAGCCACTTCCATATGTACTTTGGTTACTAACGGGCAGGTCGCATCAAACACTTTCAGTTGCCGCTGCTTTGCCTGCTCTCTGACTGACTGAGACACACCATGAGCGCTGAAAATTAACGTAGCTGCATCAGGCACTTCTTCCAGCTCTTCAATAAAAATAGCCCCTTTAGACTTTAGACCATCCACCACATAACGATTATGGACCACTTCATGTTTCACATAAATAGGGGCTCCAAACATATCAATGGCACGATTGACGATCTCTATGGCTCGATCAACACCTGCACAAAAACCTCGTGGATTAGCTAAATGAATTTCCATACCAGTATCCAATATTCATACTCAAATCTCTTATGTAAAATCTGACCCTTCGCAGCTAAAGACTACTTAGTTACTCAGCAACAACTGTTGATGCAATAATCGCCTGACCAGTCTCTGCCCGCGTGGGCGGGTGTATTTGCACTACTTCAATTTCAAAAGTCACCGCTTCTCCAGCCAGGGGATGATTAAAATCCACCTTAACTGACTGACCTTCAATTTTTCGTATAATTCCCGGTAAACTGTCACCACTCGGCTGTGAAAAATTGATGATCTGTTCCCGCTGTAAATTAATCTCTGCTGGAAACTGATGACGTTCTATATACTGGATAAGTTCGGGAATCGACTCTCCAAATGCATCATTTGCCGATAAACGAAAAGTTTTTTGTTGGCCTTTTGTTAGTCCAACTAACTGTTTTTCCAACGCGTCACTCAAGCTACCATCTCCGAGTTGCAATAGATTCGGTTTTCCAGATACTTTACTACTATCAGCGACACTACCATCATCAAGTTTCAGAGTCATGTGCAACAGAATTCTCTGTCCTGGTTTTAACGGTTCACTCATGCTCTGCTTCTGCTTTCGCCTTAGTTTCAAGAACGACTTTATTTTTATCTGCGATAAAAAGTGCTTCTACAATAAATAAAAATGCACCTAATAAAATAAAACTATCCGCCAGATTAAATGTTGCCCAGTGATAATCACCATAATACCAGTCAATAAAATCGGTCACTTTTCCCTGAAGTAACCTGTCAATTAAATTACCTATAGCGCCACCAATAATTAAACCACTGGCAATACCGGATAACTTTTCCTCTGGCGTCATCTGTGACATCCATCGGATCAAAATTGCTGTAACCACCAGAGCAATAGCACTAAATAAATAATGTTGCCAACCACCCGCATCGCCTAAAAACGAAAATGCCGCTCCAGTATTAAAGGCCAACATCCAGTTAAAACCAGGAAAAACATTCACCGGTTGATGTAATTGTAAAAATTGCAATGCCAACCACTTACTGATTTGATCGACAATGATCACTACCACAGAAAGTAGCAACCATTTTAACTGTCCTTTTTTTAACCACATATTTTTCATACCTGCGTATTAATAGAGGTGCCCTTGAAACTAGTTAACCAATAGTTCGTATCTCGCCATCACCTTCAATGTTTTCTACACAGCGCAGGCATATCTCTGGATGATTCTCATTTTTGCCCACATCTTCACTACGATGCCAACAACGAACACATTTTTCAGCCGAAGATTTAGTTACTGAAACAGCCAGCTCTCCATCAAGTTCAGCACATTTAAGCAAGTCAGGCTTTTCAGAAAAAGGGAATAGTTTTGCTTGAGATGTCATTAGAATAAAACGCAGTTCATCACCCAATATCTTCAATAACGAAAACCAGTCAGCATCGACGTAAAGAGTCACTTCAGCTTCCAGGGAACCGCCAATTTCGCCAGCATTTCTGGCTTGTTCAAGCGCCTTGTTCACTGCTGTTTTCAAACCCAGGATTTTATTCCAGTCGCCCATACTCAAAATAGCGTCGTCGGGTAATTCTTTTAAACCGTCAAACCAGTTGGCACTGAAAGGAATAACTGATTTTCTCTGTGGCAATAATTGCCAGATTTCATCAGCAGTAAAACTTAAAACAGGTGTAATCCAACGCACCAGCGCCTCTATCACCAGAAACATGGCACTTTGACAGGAACGATGAGCCAGTGAGCCTTTTTTTGATGTGTACTGGCGGTCTTTAATAATATCAAGATAAAATCCGCCCATGGTGATAGCACAAAAATGATGTAGTTTCTGTACCATATTGTGAAAATCGTATGCCTGAAAATCCTTTAGAATTTCATTTTGTGTTTCCAGAGTGTGTGCCACTGCCCATTGATCGAGCGGCAACATATCTTCAAATAACACCCTGTGCTGTTGTTCATCAAAATTGTGCAGATTTGCCAGTAAAAATCGGGCGGTATTTCGAATACGTCGATAGGTGTCAGTTGTTCTTTTAAGAATTTCATCGGATATAGCCATTTCACCCTGGTAATCCGTTGCCGCCACCCATAACCTTAAAATATCTGCACCCAGTTTATTATTCACGTCCTTTGGTAACATCACATTACCTCGGGATTTCGACATTTTAATACCTTTGGAATCTACCACAAAACCATGCGTTAAAACCGACTTAAAGGGGGGCTTTGCATCCACTGCAAGCGAGGTTAATAATGAAGATTGAAACCAGCCTCGATGTTGATCAGATCCTTCCAGATATAAATCTGCCGGTCGTCTGAGGTAATCACGTGCAGCCAAAACACATTGATGACTGACACCTGAATCTATCCACACATCCAAAGTATCGGTGACCTTTTCATATTGCTCGTTATCGCTACCCAACAAAGATTCAGCGCTGAGGTCAAACCAGGCCTGAATACCCTTCTGCTCAACCTCTGCAGCCACTTTTTCCATTAACTCCACAGTTTCAGGATGCAAATCGCCGGTTTTTTTGTGAATAAACAACGACAGTGGCACTCCCCAGGTTCGCTGGCGGGAGATACACCAGTCGGGGCGACCGTCGATCATAGACTCAATACGCGCTTCGCCCCAATCCGGGATCCAGCAAACATTTTTAATGGAACTGAGCGCCGTTTCACGCAGCTGTTGTTTATCCATACTGATAAACCATTGTGGTGTGGCTCGGAAAATAATTGGTTTGCGATGACGCCAGCAATGAGGATAACTGTGCATTAAATCTTCGTGATGCAGTAAACGATGTTTTTCAGCTAATTTTTCGATAATAAGTGCATTGGCCTTAAAAACAAATTGTCCAGCAAATAGTTCGGTATCAGCTAAAAATACACCGTTGGCACCCACAGGATTTTCAACCGACAAATTATATTTCTGACCCACATTAAAATCATCGACACCATGCGCCGGTGCCGTATGTACACAACCCGTACCCGCTTCCGTAGTCACATGTTCACCTAGAATAACTGGCACTATGCGCTCATAGAATGGATGCTGTAATTTCAGCCCTTCAAGCACCTCACCCAGGCAGCTGCCCAGTACAGTATAATGGTCGATTTGCCATCTTTGCATACAGCTTTCCAGCAAATCTGTGGCAAGTAGCAGACGAATTTTCCTACCGTTAAAATTATCCAGCTGCACCAGAGAATATTGTAATTTTGCATGTACAGTGACAGCCTGGTTTGCTGGCAATGTCCAGGGTGTAGTGGTCCAGATAACGACTGAAATTTCACCTTCACCGTGGGTACCCGGTTTGCTGAAATCAATTAAGTCTTCTGCGATTTTTTCATCTGCCACCGGAAACATAACATCAATTGCCGGCGACTTTTTATCTTCATATTCAACTTCGGCTTCGGCCAATGCTGAGCCGCAATCGGTACACCAGTAAACCGGCTTGAAGCCTCTGTTCAGATGGCCATTTTTTATGATTTTACTCATAGTGCGGATGATATCGGCTTCATATTTAAAATCCATGGTGCGATAGGGATTACCCCACTCACCGAAGATCCCCAGCCGTACAAATTCTTTTAGCTGTCCCTGTACCTGTGTTTCCGCATAAATTCGACACTTTTCTCTAAATTCTGCAGCCGTTACTTTTTGCCCCGGTTTACCCACTTTCTTCTCTACGTTCAATTCAATGGGCAGACCATGACAATCCCAACCGGGAACATAGGGGGCATCAAAACCATCCAGAGTTTTAACTTTAACGATCATATCTTTTAAAATTTTATTCACTGCATGGCCAGTATGGATATCGCCGTTAGCGTAAGGGGGACCATCGTGTAAAATAAACTTCTCGGCACCTTCTCGCGCTTTTCTAATCACATTGTAAACATCCTGTTGCTGCCATCTTTTTAATATAACAGGCTCACGATTGGCCAGATTGCCACGCATGGGGAAATCCGTTTCAGGAAGATTTAGTGTCTGTTTATAGTCGCTCATGGTTATTTTATCTCTATTTCTATCTCTAATTTTTATTGATGTGAATGATTTCAAATTAATCCTGCAGCACCTGATTTCTCTGATGAAACTCTCTTGCTATCTGGCAATCCAGTGCTATCTGACCAGTGAGCTCAGACAACTGCTCAAACTTTTTTTCATTACGAATTTTATGTAAAAAATTCACAGTTAATTTTTTACCGTAAAGATTCTCATCAAAATCAAAAAAATGAATTTCAGCTCGAGGTTCCTTTCCTGCAACAGTCGGGCGCATACCCACATTGGCAACACCTACTACTCTATTGCTTTCAATTACAGCATCTACCGCATAAACGCCCTGTAAAACACAGTTCTTGCGAGCCAGGGCAAGATTAGCCGTAGGAAAACCCAGGGTTCTTCCGCGCTTGTCACCGTGCATGACTCGCGCAGTAATAAAATATTCATGACCCATAAGCTTTTTAGCTAAATTAAATTCGGCTTTCTGCAAGGCATCTCGAACCCAGGTGCTACTGATCCGTTTACCATTTTCACGAATACTCGTGGTGGGAGTTACCGTAAAACCCGCAAGTGCACCCGCTTTTTTTAAAAATGCATAATCACCCTGCCGATTATGACCAAATTTGAAATCATCTCCAACAATTAAATGCTGAATATTTAGCCTGGATAGCAAAATATCATCAACAAATTTTTGCGCTGAACAGTCAGCCAGTCGCTGATTAAATTTCAGGCAGGCAATTTCATCCACACCATAGTGCTTCAACAACTGATATTTTTCTTCAAACCGTGTCAATCTGGCAGTTGCATCTTTCTGCCTGAAATATTCTTCAGGGTAGGGTTCAAAGGTGATCACCGTTGCCCTGGCTGAGACCTTTTCCGCCAGCTCAACCAATTGCTTTAAAATAGCCTGATGTCCGCGATGGACTCCATCGAAATTACCAATGGTCGCAACCCGTGACTTATTCAAAGGAGTCCCGGATATTGGAGAGTAAATCCTGCTGGATACCTTCTCAGAATGGGTTGAGAACAGATGCATATTTTAGCGAGAAATTCATTCTCTCAAGGGTTAGCTTATGGCTGTTGATTATATACAAAAAATAGCCTGAGCAAATAGTATTAAATACAGGATATAACCGTAATCGGCTTAAATTGATGCAAATTCAGGCCCTTCCGTCGCTTTGCTCTCATTTTTTACTCATGATGAACCAGATGTTTAAATCTCACACCTAGTAAAAACAACACTGAGACATAACTGATAAGGCCGCTGGCAACCAGAATACTGATCCATTTGATACGAAAAAATCCACTCCCTTGCTGCCATAAGCTCAATTCAGGCATTAATATCCATAGCAGAACAGCCATAACTGACGATGCTGTAAACACCTGAAAACTCCATCTATACCAGCGATGCCCTTTGGCGTAGATACCTTTTTTTCGTAGTCCTGTAAATAAAAGAGTGGCATTCAATGCGGCCGATAAACTGGTGGCCAGTGCGAGCCCCACATGGGCCAGAGGATAAAACAGGATCAGATTTAAAATCATATTAGCAGCAACGGCTTTTAAAGCAATTTTTACCGGTGTACGGGTATCCTGTCGGGCATAATATCCTGGAGCCAGAACTTTAATCAGCATAAAAAATATCAGACCGAGACTGTAAGCCACAAGACTTGATCCTGCCCTTGATGCATCAAATGCACTAAATTGTCCGCGTTGAAAAAGTGTCAACATCAAAGGCTCTGATAACATGATCATGGCAATAGCTGCCGGAATACCAATCATCAACACCAGTTTTATAGCCCAGTCCAGGATCTGGCTAAACTCTCTAGCCGATTTTTCTGCATGTTTTCGGGATAAACTCGGTAGCACTACAGTCGCTACAGCAATACCAAAAATGCCCAGTGGAAATTCCAGTAATCGATCTGAATAATACAACCAGCTTATACTACCAGTGACCAGAAATGAGGCGATAATGGAGTCCAGTAATAAATTAATCTGTACCACCGAAACCCCAAATAAAGCCGGAGTTAACAGTTTGAGAATTTTCTGAACACTACTGTCATGCCATTTTTGCTGCCAGCTTTTCTTGCTGATTATCAGTGCCGGTCTGGGCAACAGGCCGAGCCTCCATAAAAAAGGCAACTGGAACAATAATTGAATCACGCCTGCACAAAAAACCGCCCAGGGTAAAGCCATCACCGGTAATTCAAGACCCGGTGCTACAAAAACAGCAGCTACAATCATGGACAGGTTCAAAAAGACAGGCGTAATAGCAGGTACCACAAATTGCTTATAGGAGTTTAATATACTGCCGGCAAAGGCCGTGAGAGAGATGAACATCAGATAGGGGAAAGTGATTTTTATCATCAATGACAACAAAGGAAATTTTTCTGCTTCCAGGGCATCACCTATAAAACCCATACCAAAAAGCGCTGCAAGGCCGGAAGAACCTAATACGGCTAAAACAGTCACCAGTAACAGCACCGAAGCTAATACTGAAAAAACTTTATTGATTAACTGCTTAACATCTTCCCTGGAACCCTGAGTGAGGGTTTCATTTAATACCGGTACAAATGCCTGAGAAAAAGCCCCTTCAGCAAACAGACGACGCATAAAATTGGGGATTTTCTGTGCCAGTAAAAACACGTCTGCAAACAGGCTGGCACCTACCAAATTGGCTATAACTACATCACGCACCAGTCCCAATACCCTGGAAATAAAGGTCATGGAACTGACAATGACACTGGATTTAAGTAGGTTATTTTTCATACTGAACTGTTATTATAATTTCCTGTTTATCAAGCTCAATTGAAACAAAAAAGCACAGAGCACTCAAAGACCTGTCCATCATATTGCATTCCTCCCTGAAGCACGAATTCATTCGTGATTTTCCTGCTAAATTTTAGCTCAGTATAGCGAAACCAGGCTAAAATTCTCTGAATTAATCTATTTATCACTTTTTCGTCAGTTTATGGTTATTTTTCGGGCTTTTTTCTTGACATTTTCCAGGCAAACCGGCATAGTGCGCGCCTTAATTTCGGATGATAGCTTTTGATGTTATCACCTTATTTTCAACCCATTTAGGAGCAAACCATTGGCTAATTCAGCATCTGCACGCAAACGCGCTCGCCAATCTGAAAAACGTCGCGGCAATAATGCTAGCCGACGCTCAATGATGCGTACTTACATTAAACGAGTAATCAGTGAGATTGCGAGTGGTAATAAAGAAGCCGCATCAAAAGCTTATCTGGAACTGGTCTCGGTACTCGATAAAACAGCAAACAAAGGCTTAATTCATAAAAATAAAGCAGCTCGTTATAAATCACGCCTGAA
>DRNA01000476.1 GCA_011322365.1 Aeromonadales bacterium
CTTATCCAATGATTTATTAAGAGAGCAGGGTGAAGAAGGGCAATTTCAATTAGCGCATTTTCACCCAGACTATCGATTTGACGGTTTAGCTGAAACTGACGCAGCCAATTACACTAATCGTTCTCCGTACCCGATGTTACACATTTTACGAGAAGAGAGCTTAGAGCAGGCGCTGGAGAAAACCCGCTCTCCTGAAGAAATTCCGTTACGGAATATTGAGCATGCAAGAAGCCTGAGAACCGAAACATTCAAAAGGCAGTTGAAAGAGATATTGAAGAACCACAATTGAACACTTTTTTGTTGAACATTAAACGCTCTTTCTCCAGGGTATAATCAATTAATAGAGATGCCCTTTACTCATTTTCACTTGTACTATACCCCCATGAAGAAGGATAATAGTGACCCTGATCGTTTGTAATTGAAGCTGCAGATTACTGTAGTTTAATTTGCATAACAAATTTTATTAACCGGACGGATATTCCTCCGGGTTACCAAGGAGCCTTGAATGGCGACGAGTTACATAGCAAAAGAACTGGATGAAAACGGTTTTATCGAGTGGTCAGACGAAGAAAATGAGGTTTGGCACGATCTTATCGTTCGCCAGAAAAAAATCATTCAAAACAGAGCCTGCGATGAATATATCAGGGGGCTGGAAATTCTTAATTTTCCTGAACATCGGATACCACAACTGGAAGAAGTCTCCAGTATTTTACGTTCTCACACGGGTTGGGAGATAGCTCCTGTGGCAGCATTGATCCCTTTTAGTGAGTTTTTTGAACTACTGGCCGCGAAGAAATTTCCCTGCGCTACTTTTATTCGTTCAAGAGAGGAATTTGATTATTTACAGGAACCTGATATTTTCCATGAAATTTTTGGTCATACCCCGCTTTTAACCAACCAATATTTTGCGGATTTTACCCATGCTTATGGTAAGTTAGGTCTGGAGGCTTCCAGAGAAGATCGGATTTTTCTTGCCAGAATGTATTGGTTTACAGTTGAATTTGGTTTAATTCAACGTCCTGAGGGGATGCGTATTTATGGTGGCGGAATTTTATCGTCACCAGGGGAAACTTTGTACGCTCTTGATGACGAACAGGCTATACGTCGACCTTTTGCATTGCTGGATGTATTGAGAACACCTTATCGAATCGATATTATGCAACCTGTATATTTTACTATTAATGAAATGAGTGATTTATTTGATATTACACAGTTGAATATTCAGTCAATCGTGGAAAAGGCAAAACAACTTGGCTTACATAAACCATTATTTCCCCCCAAAGATGGCAAAGCCAAATCGGTTAAATCACCTATGGCGGGTTCAGTTGTGGGTACCCTGGCTGAATAAATCAGGCGAGGTGAAATCGGCTGAATGAAAGTTTAAATTATAAGATTAAGAGGAATGAATACATGAAATTGGCAAGTTTAAAAAATGGTTCTCGTGATGGCGAACTGGTCATCGTCAGCAGTGATTTATCCCGGGCGGTTAAAGCTGACTCAGTTGCTCCGACTTTGCAGCGTTTGCTGGATGACTGGGAAACGTTGGCACCCAGAGCGCAGTTACTCTCAGATGCGTTAAATTCTGGCAAAGCGGCCGATAGCTTCGCCTTTGATCAAAGTAACTGTGAGTCCCCTCTACCAAGAGCCTATCAATGGGCTGATGGCAGTGCGTATGTACGTCACGTTGAACTGGTGAGGAAAGCCAGAAATGCTAAAATGCCAGATACTTTCTGGACTGATCCCCTGATGTACCAGGGTGGGAGTGATGCATTTATTGGTCCCAGGGATGACATTCTGGTTCAGTCTGAAGATTTCGGTATCGACATGGAAGCTGAAGTGGCGGTGATAACCGGCGATATTCCTATGGCGGCAACGCCTGAAGTGGCTGAAGCAGCAATTCGATTGCTGATGTTAGTCAATGATGTTTCTCTACGAGGGCTAATTCCGGCAGAACTGGCCAAAGGTTTTGGATTTTTTCAAAGTAAACCTTCCAGTGCGTTTTCCCCTGTTGCCGTAACTCCCGATGAACTGGGTGATGCCTGGGATGGAAAAAAACTTCATTTACCTCTGCACACCTACCTCAATGGTGAGCAACTAGGGCGACCCGACTGTGGAGAGGATATGACGTTTGATTTTCCAACCATCGTTGCGCATGCTGCAAAAACTCGTCCTTTAATGGCTGGCGCAATTGTTGGTTCGGGTACCATATCTAATGCTGCTGAAGGCACAGGTTCCAGTTGTCTGGCTGAAGTCAGAATGTTGGAAACCATTGAATATGGTGCTCCTCGAACGCCTTTTATGCGTTTTGGTGATGAAGTCAGGATTGAGATGCTGGATAAAAAGGGTAACAATATTTTTGGTACTATTGATCAGAAAGTTGTTCAATACCAGCCTGAAACTTAAAAGGGAGTCAGGTGATGTTAAAACTTTACGGATACTGGCGTTCAACTGCCGCTTATCGCGTGCGTATTGCATTGGCTATCAAACAGATTGACTATGAAAATATCTCGGTACATCTGGTCAGAGACGGGGGGCAACAGTACCAGGCTGATTATCAGCAGATAAATGCCATGCAACTGGTGCCCACACTGGTTGATGGTGATCTGCAATTATCAGAATCAATGGCTATAGTTGAATATCTGGAAGAAAAATACCCCGATAGACGTTTGTTACCTGAAAATCCGGTAATTAGGGCTAAAGTAAGGGAGCTTATGCAGACGGTGGCCTGTGATATCCATCCATTGAATAATTTACGAGTATTACAGTATTTAAAAGCAGAGATGGCACAACCTCAATCAGCTGTTGATGACTGGTATCACCACTGGATACATCTGGGCTTTAGCGCAATTGAAAACAAATTAACAACAACCGCAGGGGATTTCTGTTTTGCAAATGAATTAACACTAGCGGATGTATTTCTGGTCGCACAAGTTTATAATGCCCATCGTTTTGAAGTTGATCTGGAAAAATATCCTTTGATAAATGCGATCAATGCACGTTGTCTGGAGCTGAATGCCTTTCAGGAAGCAATTCCGGAATCTCAACCAGATGCAACAAATTGAACTTTTTGTTCAATTAAACATCCATATAATCCATACTATTGCAAAGTAATAAAATAAGAGTAAGTGAATGAGCATCAAGAAGTCTATTTTAGCCATATTGACAGGTTTAACCCTGAATACAATTGTGCATGCTGCACCGTACACTATTACCGATCTGGGCGATTTGGCCGAGAGTAGCAGTTTTGGAAATGCTATAAATAATAATGGCACGAGCATCGGTACTTATTTAGGTCCTTCAAACGCTTCGCAAGTCATAGATTCTTACGGTTTTGTCTTCGATGGCTCCAATTTTATTGATTTAGGATTACTTGCTAATAGTTCTACACAAATTGAAAATCCAATCCAGGGAATAAATGATTCAGGTGTAGTAGTTGGTTATAGACAGGAGGACATTTCTAGCGACAATAGCGGCGTGTTTGCCTTAAGAGGATTCACCTATCAAAATGGTGTTTTTCAAAGCCTGGGAGTGCCCACCGACTCCATTGAATCCAGAGCATTAGATATCAACAATAACGGAATTATTGTGGGTTATGCCAAGGTAGCCGTGGATCCAAATGCGACACCTGTAGTGTTCCTGGAAAAAGCCGCTATTATCGATCCCAATGCAGCTGATCCATTCACTATTTTAGGTACTTTAAGGGCTGATAATACCGGTCGAAGTTCAGCACGCTCGATTAATAATACTGGTCAGGTGGTTGGTTGGAGTGATTTGGAAGTGGTGGATGGACTTTTCGATACACATGCATTTTTTTATGATCCAGCAGGTAGTGCTACGCTCGAAGACCTGGGTACTTTGGGTGGCAAAGAGAGCTTTGCCAATGATATTAATGATAATGGAATCATTGTAGGCCAGGCGACGGATAGTAATGAAGATACCTTTGCTTTCAGTTTTCAACCGGGTGTTGATAGTTCTCTTGTCAACCTGGGTACTTTAAATTCAGACACTCCATTCAGTGTGGCCTACGATATTAACAGCAATAATCAGGTTGTTGGATTTTCCGTGGCTGGTCGTCCCAGACAGGCTAATCAGCCAGCTCCCTCTCATGCTGTTTTGTATGAAAATGGTAATGTTATTGATCTAAATGAACAGATTGATTGCCCCCTGGGTTGGACCTTGATCGCCGCCAAAGGCATAAATGATGCAGGTCTAATTGTTGGTAGTGGACAAATAAACGGTGAAACCCATGCATTTTTATTAACACCCGATCTCAATGGTGGCGCAGCTCAACAGTGCCCTGATATTACAGCGCCTGGAACTTCGGATGGTGGCAGCCTGGACTATTTACTGTTATTGTTACTTTCTGTTTATTTGATAAACCGAATAAAAGACAGTATTATTGAATAATTAAGGGGATCTTAATAGTTGTGGCTGCTACTGTAGTTTTGCTGGAAGCGGCGTGGCTTTTTCTTTCTACTCCCCCCTCTACTTCCTCTGACGGTAAGTAGTTCTTCCTCAATAGCATTAATTCGGGCTCTCACGCGTTTGTTAAAATAAGGGTCAATACTTCGGCCATTTAGTGCCAGGTTGTATTGAAATAAAGCCCCGTTCAAGTCACCCGTTGCATACAGATATTGTCCCTGGCTTTCTCTTGATTCATCCTCCTTACCCGCAGCTGCCTGTGCTTTAGCCAGGATTTTAAAAAGTTCAGCAACATCAGGGTGCTGATAGGCTAGCGATAACAATAAATTTAAGGCATTAGCATAATCTTTTAATTCCATTTCTGCTTGAGCAAGAGTGATTGATAATGGAAAATTTAATGGTGTATGATGTAAAAAATTTAATAATAACTGTTTTGCCTTTTCGGGTTGCTTATTTTTGATATAGGCACTGGCAAGAAGATCGGTATGGGCGATATTTTTAGGGTGAGCCGCTACCAGTTTTTTTGCGATATTAACGGCTTGCCGAGTTTTATTATGTTGTGACAACCATAAACTGTAACCATGAAGAAGGGCTTCTTTATGCGCTTTATTATTTTTACCGGAAAGCTGTTTTATCCTTTGCTGATACCATTTTTCATTCAGTAAGGCTTTATCAGTAATGACCTGAGCCCTGATACGCTCCTGCATTATCCAGAAAGTATTTTGAGAATGATTTTTGTGGGGCACAAGATTAAACGCTCTGTTACGCGCTTCTGCCAGACGTCTTTCTGAAATAGGGTGGGTGAGTAGAAATTCGAGAGGTTTGGGGAGATTACGGTATTCTCTTAACATCTTTTCAAAAAATCCGGACATACCATCAGGATTGTAACCCGCATTGGCCAGAGACTGAATGCCGACTCGATCGGCTTCAGCTTCGTTGGCGCGTGTGTAGTTAATCAGAATCTGTTGCTGCCCGGCCAGAACCGCCGAAAGACCACCCATGGCAACATTTCCACCATTCCCAGAAGATTGTGTTGCCGCAATTAAGCTGGCGAATACGCCAATCATAGTGGGAATACTTAACTGGTTACTGCGTTCAAAGCGTCGAGCAAGATGACGTTGGGTAACGTGGGCAATTTCGTGCGCAAGTACACCCGCTAATTCATCTTCTGTGTCAGCTTTTAGTATTAATTGGGAGTGTACGGCAATATAACCGCCGGGCATGGCAAAAGCGTTAATGGAAGGAGCATTGATCAGGAAAAAATCGAATTTCCTGTTCATCGCATCTGGATTCTGAGAAACGATTTTAAAGCCCACGGTTTTCAAATAATCTGTTACCAGTATATCTTGCAGAAGTGGCGCTTGTCCTTTAAGCTGACGCACAAGTACATCGCCGATAAG